>JBCBYE010000221.1:0-6746 GCA_039816075.1 Pseudomonadota bacterium
AGGCGCAGCTCAGCCCTGCCCTCGCCCTCGCCGCCGGGCTGGTGGCCGGGGGCGCCGGCCTCGCGGCTCTCGCCTCGCGACGCGCCCGGCGCCCCTGAAACGGCAAGCGGCGCGCCCAAGGAGAAGGCGCGCCGCCGGCAGGTTCGGAATTCGGGGGATCAGGCGTGCGCCGGATCCAGCCGCGCGATTTCCTCCTTCAATCGCAGCTTCTCCCGCTTCAACCGTCGGAGCTCCAGATCGTCCGAACCGGGCCGACGCTGCTCCTGCTCCACGGTGCGGGACAGGGCGGCATGCTTGCGCTTCAGTTGGGTCAGATGGGCCGTGACGGTCATGTGCGTCCTCCTGTTCTGGTTCATCGCTCCCGCGATCCCACCAGACTGGCGCCGCACCTGCCGCCGCGTCCACTGAAAACGTATTCGTTAACGAGTCATTTTCGTTGAAAGGCGCAACGCAAGGTCGTCATCACCGGGGCAGCGCCTTCTCCACCAGCCGCGTCCAGTACGCCACGCCGATGGGCGCGGCGGCGTCGTCGAAGTTGTATTCGGGATGATGCAGCGGCGCGCTGTCGCCATTGCCCAGGCCCACGAAGCTGGCCGGCACATGCTGACCGAAGAAGGCGAAGTCCTCGCCGCCCAGCACCGCCGGCTCGTCCGGCGCGACGTTCTCATCGCCCACGACCTCGCGCATGACGTCGACGGCGAAGTCGGTCGCGCCGGCCTCGTTGAAGCACACCGGGTAGGCGTCCATCCCGATCTGCCCGTCGTCGATCTCCACGCCCATGGCCTCGCCGATCAGGCGGCACTGGCGGCGCATCTCATCGCAGATGAAGGCGGCCAGATCATCGTCCAGCGTGCGCACGGTGCCCCACAGCTCCACCTCGCCGGGAATCACGTTGAACGCGCTGCCGCCCTCGATCTTGGTGACGGAAATCACCGCCGGGTTCATCGGATCTCGCCGGCGGGCGATGATGCTCTGAAACGCCGTGACCAGCTGCGCCGCCGCCACGATGGGATCGGCCGCGAAATGCGGGAAGGCCGCGTGCCCGCCCTTGCCCTTCACCTTGACCACGAAGCGGTCGGCATAGGCCATCGCCGCGCCCTTGGCGGTGCCCATCCGGCCCACCGCCTTGCCCGGCCAGTTGTGCATGCCGAAGGCCATGCGCACCGGGTGCCGATCCAGCAGCCCGTCGTCGAGCATGGCCTTGGCGCCGCCGCCGCCCTCTTCCGCGGGCTGGAAGACGAAGACGACGCTGCCCTTGAAGTTGCGCGTCTCGGCCAGATGCTTGGCGGCGCCGAGCAGCATCGTGGTGTGCCCGTCATGGCCGCAGGCGTGCATTCGCCCGGGGTTCCGCGAGGCGTAGGGCAGGCCGGTCCGCTCCTCCATCGGCAGCGCGTCCATGTCGGCGCGCACCAGGATGCGGTCCTCGGCCGACCCGGCCGGCCCGTCCGCGCCGTGCAGCACGCCCACGACGCCGGTCTTGCCGACGCCGGTCTCGATCACGTCGAAGCCGAAGCTTTTCAGCTTCTCCGCCACCACGCCCGCCGTGCGCGTTTCCTCGTAGCCGAGCTCGGGATGCGCATGAATGTCGCGCCGCCACTCGGTCAGCTCGGCGGCCATCGCGGCGATGGAATTGGGGATCGGCTTGTTCATGACGCGGCGGTCTCCTCGGGCTCAGCCGGCGTCAAGGTCCAGCGCCTGCGCGTCGCGCAGCACGGCCAGCGCCGGCGCGCTGAAATCATCCTCGTCGCGAATATGCGCCGCCCCCGCATGCATGACCAGCGGCGCCAGCAGGCGCAGCGGCGCGCGGGCGCCTTTGCGGGCGCGCACGATGACGCGGCCTGCGGCGCGTCCCTGGCGCGGCGCCACGGGCAGCACGCGCGCATCGCCCGCGCCGCCCTCCAGCGCGGCGAGGATCGCGCCCAGCCGCTCCGCCCGGTGGATCAGGGTCAATCGGCCGCCGGGCTTGAGCCGGCGCAGACCGGCCTCGATCCACTCGCCGACGCTCGCCTCCTCGCGGTTGGCCCGGTCGCGGCCCGCATCGGGCGAGGCGGGCGAGGACGCGTCGAAATAGGGTGGATTGGCGATCACCTGATCGAAGCTGAGGGCCCGCAGCGCCGCCGGCATGGCGCGCAGATCGCCCTCATGCACCGTCAGCCGCCCGGCGCCGTTGGCGCGGGCCAAGGCGGCGTAGCGCGGCTGAACCTCCAGCCCATGCAGCGCCAGACCCTCGATGCGCGCCGCGAGGCACAGCGATGCGGCGCCCGCGCCGCAGCCCAGATCCAGCGCCGCCTCCCCCGGCCGCGCCGGACAGGCCGCGGCCAGCAGCACCGGATCCGTCGCCGCGCGGTAGCCTCGCCGCGGCTGGCGCAGGCGCACCCGACCGTCGAGAAGCGCGTCTTCGGTGGTGTCGTCAGGCGCGAATGTCCGCTCTTCGGTCACCTTTCGCCCCGCTCACGCGCCCGACAGCTCGTGCCCCAGATCATTGTCCTTGAGCACCGCGCGCGCCATGAACGCATCCTCCCGCGCCACCATCAGGCGCCTCGGGATCACGCCGATCGAGCCCTCCAGCACGCTCGTGTGGACGTCGAAAACGAAGCAGTCTATACCCTCGCCGCGCAGCAAGGCCGTGGCGAAAGAGACCACCGTCGGATCGTTGGTTCGCAGAATCTCGATCATCGGTCCGTCGATAGCGCGCCCCCCTCCGCCCGTCGAGCCGTCGCGTCGGCCGGGCCGCAACCGCCGAGGCACGACGCTTGAACACGCCCGCCCCCCTGACCGCGTTCGATCGGCTTTCCGCTTTGGTCTCAGACGACATGGAGGGGGTGAACCAGCTCATCGCCTCGCGCATGGCCTCGCGCCACGCGCCGCGCATCCCCGAGGTGACGCGCCACCTGGTGGAGGCCGGCGGCAAGCGCCTGCGCCCGATCCTCACGCTCGCCGCCGCGCGGCTGTGCGGCTACGACGGCGACGCGCATGTCAAGCTGGCCGCGACGGTGGAGTTCATCCACACCGCGACCCTGCTGCATGACGACGTGGTGGACGAGAGCGAGCAGCGTCGCGGCCGACCCACGGCCAACCTGCTTTGGGACAACAAGTCTTCGGTTCTGACCGGCGACTACCTGTTCGCCCGCGCCTTCCAGCTGATGGTGGAGACCGGCTCCCTCAGGGTCCTCGACATTCTGTCGAACGCCGCCGCGACGATCGCGGAGGGCGAGGTGATGCAGCTCGCCACCGCCAACGATCTGGCGACCGGCGAACCTGCGTATCTGCAGATGATCCACGGCAAGACCGCCGCACTGTTCGAGGCCGCCACGCAGGTCGGCGGCGTGATCGGCGAGCGGCCGGAGGCGGAGATAGAGGCGCTCGCCGCCTATGGCCGCGCGCTGGGCATGGCCTTTCAGATCGTCGACGACCTGCTGGACTACGGCGGCGCTTCGGCCGCGCTGGGCAAGAACACCGGCGACGATTTTCGCGAGGGCAAGGTGACGCTGCCCGTCCTGCTGGCCTTCGCGGGCGCGGACGGCGACGCCGCCGCCTTCTGGCGGCGCGTGATCGAACGGCGCGACCAGGCCGACGGCGACATGGATCGGGCGCTGGAGCTGATGGCCGCGACCGGCGCCTTGGCCGAAACGGAGCGGCGCGCCCGCGCCTACACGGCCGAGGCCCGGGACGCGCTGACCGTCTTCCCCCCGTCGGACCTGCGCGACGCGTTGGACGGCATCGCCGAATTCGTGGTCGCCCGCATCTCCTGACGCCCTCGCCCGCGCCGCCAAGCGGGCCGGCCTTCGGCCGGACGCCATATCTCGTTGGCGCCAGGGCCAACCGACGCAACATCTCGGTTTGCGTTTGCTCTCGCCCCCTCTGGCACGATACGCTGCGCTCCCGCACGCAACCAACAGAGTCCCGCCCATGGCCGATCCCGCCCGCAAGGACGATCTCTTCGACGACGGCGCCGAACCGACGGGCTACGACGCCAGCCAGATCGAGGTGCTCGAAGGGCTGGAGCCGGTCCGCAAGCGGCCCGGCATGTATGTGGGCGGCACCGACGAGCGGGCGCTGCACCACCTCGTCGCCGAGGTGCTGGACAATTCCATGGACGAGGCCGTCGCCGGCCATGCCAGCCGCATCGAGGTGGAACTGGAGTCCGACGGAACCTGCACGGTCCGCGACAACGGCCGCGGCATTCCCGTCGACCCGCATCCGCGCTTCCCAGACAAGTCGGCGCTGGAGGTGATCCTCTGCACTCTGCATGCGGGCGGCAAGTTCGGCGGCAAGGCCTATCAGACCTCGGGCGGACTGCACGGCGTGGGCGTGTCGGTCGTCAATGCCCTGTCGGATCGGCTCGTGGTGGAGGTGGCGCGCGCCAAGACGTTGTGGCGGCAGGAATTCTCGCGCGGCATCCCCCTGGGCGGCGTGGCGCAGGTCGGGCCGGCGCCGAACCGGCGGGGAACCACCGTCAGCTTCCACCCCGATGCAGAGATCTTCGGGGAACGCGCCCGCCTCAAGCCGGCGCGCCTGCACCGCATGGCCCGCTCCAAAGCCTACCTCTTCAGCGGGGTGGAGATTCGCTGGCGCTGCGCGCCCGAGCTCATCAAGGACGGCGATCCGACGCCGGCGGAGGCGGCGTTCCGCTTTCCCGGCGGACTCGCCGACTTTCTCGCCGCTTCGCTGGAGGGGTCGCCGACGCTGGCCGACACCCCCTTCGCCGGCAAGGTGGAGTTCGCGGAAAAATTCGGGGCGGAGACGGCCGGTTCCGTCGAATGGGCGGCGCATTGGACGCCGACGCGCGACGCCTCCCTCTCCAGCTACTGCAACACCGTGCCCACGCCGGAGGGCGGCACCCATGAGCAGGGCTTCTGGGCCGCGCTGCTGAAAGGCCTGCGCGCCTATGGGGAGCTGGCCAACGCGAAGAAAGCCGCCCAGCTCACGCGCGAGGACGTGCAGGGCGGCGCCGCGGCCATGATCTCCGTCTTCATTCGAGAGCCGGAATTCGTGGGCCAGACCAAGGACCGGCTGGCCACGAACGAGGCGGTGCGGCTGGTCGAGGGCGCGGTGCGCGACCGCTTCGACACCTGGCTCGCCGCCGATCCCAAACGCGCCGGCGCGATCCTCGACTTCTGCATCCTGCGCGCCGAAGAGCGCCAGCGCCGCCGGGCCGAAAAGGAAACGCAGCGCAAATCCGCGGTCAAGAAGCTGCGCCTGCCCGGCAAGCTCGCCGATTGCTCCGAGGCGTCCAAGCAGGGCTCGGAAATCTTCCTGGTGGAGGGCGACAGCGCGGGCGGCTCCGCCAAGCAGGCGCGCAACCGCAAGACCCAGGCGGTGCTGCCCCTGCGCGGCAAGATCCTCAACGTGGCCAACGCCACGGCCGAAAAGCTGGCGCAGAACCAGGAGCTGCAAGACCTGGCCCTGGCCCTGGGCGTGGCGCCCGGAAGCCGCTTCAACCTCGACGATCTGCGCTACGAGAAGGTCGTCATCATGACCGACGCGGATGTCGACGGCGCTCACATCGCCTCGCTGCTGATGACGTATTTCTATCGGCAGATGCGGCCGCTGGTGGATGCCGGCCGGCTCTACCTGGCGGCGCCGCCGCTCTATCGCCTCTCGCAGGGCGGCAAGACGGCCTATGCCCGCGACGACGCCCACAAGGACGCGATGATGGCCGGCGAATTCTCGGGTCGCGGCAAGGTGGAGATCGGACGCTTCAAGGGCCTGGGCGAGATGATGCCGCGCCAGCTGCGCGAAACCACCATGGACCCGTCGACGCGCACCCTGATCCGCGTCAGCATCGACGAAGACGAGCCGGGCGAAACCGGCGCGCTCGTCGAACGTCTCATGGGCCGCAAGCCGGAGCTTCGCTTCGCCTACATTCAGGATCACGCCCGCTTCGCCGAGGATCTCGACGTCTGACGCTCCGCGGCGCGGAACGCCGCCCCGCCTCGCGCGCTCGCGCGGGGTCGTGAGGGGCCGCGCCCCATCCGCGCCGCATTCAGGGACGTAAACGCAGGCATGATCCGGACCCATCGCCTCAGCGCCCCGCCCCGCCGTCTGCCGCGCGCCGCCGCCGCGGCCGTCGCGACCTTCGCCCTTGCCGCCTGCGCCGTCGGCGCGCCGCCCCCCGCCTCGACCACCCTTGTGCATTCGCGGGTGATCGAGGCCGCCTACGTGCCGTCGGAGGTCTCGGCCGCGGCCGCCGCAGGCGGCCTGCCGCTGGTGGTTCTGGGCGCCCCGCCGGACGGATCGGGACCCGAGGCGGTGGCGGCGGCCATGACGGCGCCGCAGGGCCTGGGCGGGCAAGGCATGGCGTTGATCCCGCGCGGCAGCGACGGCGCGCGCGTGGTCGTGGCCTTCGGGGCCGGCGGCGGCCGCTCCTCGCTGTGCGACGCGGATCGCGCCGGGGCCGTGGACACCGGTCCCTCGCTCGACGCGATGCTGGCCTGGTGCTTCGACGACCGCGCGGAATCGAGCCTCGTGGTGGCCAGCGCGGCGACCCAAGGTCCGGGCGACGCCGGATTTTCCACGGCCATGAACCAGGCCCTGCGGGAACTCCTGCCGATCCGAAACCCGGTGGTGGATGCGGGCGAACGGCCTCGGGTGCGTCCGCGACGCTGAGGCCGCCTCAGCCTTCGAGCGACTCGCGCAGGGCCTCCAGCTCCAGCCACTCCTCCTCCATCCCCTCCAGCGCTTCGCGGCGCTGGGCGAGGGCGGCGGTGGCCTTGTCGAACTTGTCCGGCGCGCGGGCGTAGAGG
>JBCBYE010000741.1:0-2181 GCA_039816075.1 Pseudomonadota bacterium
GATGGGGCGGCGCCCCATCGCCACCTCCGCCGCGCTCGGCTAGGCTCCGCCCGCGTTCGACCTGCCAAAGGCCCGCCTCCCATGCCCACGCTCCTCAGCTTCGGCCACGGCTACTCCGCCCGCCGGCTCTCGCAAGACCTTCTGGCGGAAGGATGGCGCATCCTCGCCACCACCCGCAGCCCCGACAAGATGGCCGCGCTCGCCGCCACCGGGGCCGAGCCGCTGCTCTGGCCGCTCCAGGATCCCGACGCGGCTCTGGCCCAGGCCACCCACATCCTCGCCTCCGCCGCGCCGGAGGGCGAGGGCGATCCGATCCTCGCCGCCATCGCGCCGGCGCTCGCCGCCGCAGCGCCGCGGCTGGCCTGGGCCGGCTACCTCTCCACCACCGGCGTCTACGGCGACCGTCGCGGCGCCTGGATCGACGAGACCGCCGCCCGCCGTCCGTCCAGCCCCCGCGGGGCCGCGCGCGTGGCGGCGGAGGACGCCTGGCTCGCCCTGCATCGTCGATCCGGCCTGCCCGTCCATGTCTTCCGCCTCGCCGGCATCTACGGCCCCGGCCGCGGACCCTTCGCCAAGGTGCGCGCCGGAACGGCGCGCCGCATCGTCAAGCCCGGGCAGGTGTTCTCGCGCATCCATGTCGACGACATCGCCGGAACGCTGCGCGCCTCCATGGCGCGGCCCCGGCCGGGCCGGGCCTACAACGTCAACGACGACCTGCCGGCCCCGCCGCAGGACGTGCTGGCGGAGGCCGCCCGCCTGATCGGGGTCGCCCCGCCGCCCGCGGTCGACTTCGACGCGGCCGAGATGAGCCCCATGGCGCGCAGCTTCTACGGCGAGTGCAAACGGACGTCCAATGCCCGCCTCTCCGCCGAACTCGGCCTGCGCCTCGCCCATCCCACCTATCGCGAGGGTCTGCAGGCCGTCCTCGCCGCCGAAGCCGCCGCCTGACCCGCCCCCGCGGCGGCCCCGCACCCTCCAGAAGCCGCCCCGACGCCGCAGGTTCCGCAAAACCTCGCCGCCGGCGTCCCCTCCCCCTGAAGGGGGAGGGACAGGGAGGGGGGCCGGCGGTCGCGCACGCGCCCCGCGCGTTCCGCCAGGTTCAACGGTCCAGCAGGCAGCTCCCGCGCCCATCGGCGAGCAGCGTTCGCGCACCGCCCTCGATGGCGGCCGCCCGGCGCGCCAGAAAGGCGGACGGCCGCGCCGGGTCGCGCTCCTTCGGATTGGGCAGCGCCGCGGCGATCAGCGCCGCCTGCCGCGGGCTCAGCTCGGCCGCCGCGCGCCCGAAATGCGCCCGCGCCGCCGCCTCCAGGCCGAAAACGCCCGGCCCCATCTCCGCCACGCCCAGATAGACCTCCAGCACGCGGCGCTTGCCCCAGGCCAGGTCCAGCGCCGGCGCCAGCACCGCCTCCAGCCCCTTGCGCGCCCAGTCCCGGCCCGGCCACAGAAAGGCGTTCTTGGCCACCTGCTGCGCCAGGGTCGAGGCGCCGCGCAGGCGGCCTCCGGCGCGCGCCTCCGCCACCGCATCGGCGACCGCCTCCAGATCGATGCCCCAATGGGCGCAGACCCGCGCATCCTCGGCCGCCGGAAAGGCCAGGCGCACCAGCGGCGGCAGGTCCCGCAGCCGCGGCCCGGCATGCGCGACATCGCCCAGCCGCCAACGCTCGCTCAGGATCAGCAGGGTGGTCGGCGGATCGACCCAGCCATAGGCGGCGACCCACAGCGCCAGGGCGGCCAGCCCCCGCAGCGCCCAGCGCCGCAGAACGCGAAACGGCGCGCGCAGGATCCCCCGCGCGCGCCTCCGTCCGGCCAAAACCCGGCCCCGTCCCGTTCCGGCCCCGTCCCGGCCGCGGCGCGCGCTCAGGCGCTCTCCGCCACGGCGCGGTCGTCCAGGGGATGGGCGATGCGATGCAGCATCTCCTTGGGGCAGACCTGCAGGAACCGGCGACGCTCCGTCTCCCACTCGCGCGGCAGGCGCTCGGCCAGCTTCGATCCGGTCTCGCGGCGATGGGCGCGGATCAGGGCGATCAGCTCCATCTCCCAATGCTCGGACGCGAGCGGCTGCGCATGCAGCGTCTCCATATTGGCCCGCGCCTCGAAATCGCCGGCCTCGTCATAGACATAGGCCATGCCGCCGGTCATGCCGGCGCCGAAGTTGTCGCCGACCCGGCCCAGGATCACCGC
>JBCBYE010000276.1:0-6082 GCA_039816075.1 Pseudomonadota bacterium
AAGTATTCGGGCGATCTCGCCAAGGCCATCGCGGCGGGCGCGCATTGCGCCATGATCGGCTCGATGCTGGCGGGAACGGACGAATCCCCCGGCGAGGTGATCCTGTTCGAGGGCCGCAGCTTCAAGAGCTATCGCGGCATGGGCAGCGTCGGCGCCATGGCCCGCGGCTCCGCCGACCGTTACTTCCAGAAGGAGGCTTCGGCCGAGAAGCTGGTGCCCGAGGGGATCGAGGGGCGCGTGGCCTACAAGGGGTCTGCCGGCGCGGTCCTGCACCAGATGGCCGGCGGCCTGCGCGCGGCCATGGGCTATACCGGCTGCCGCACCATCGACGCCATGCGCGGCGGCGCGAATTTCGTGCGCATCACCGGCGCGGGCCTGCGCGAAAGCCATGTGCACGACGTGCACATCACGCGCGAGGCCCCGAACTACCGGACCGGGTGAGCCCGGCCGGGCCCTCGTCCGCTCTGCGAGCGAACCTCGGCCCCGCCCGAACTCCCCCGATCCGGGCCGCGGCGGGTCGCCAAAATCAAAGCGTGATGCCGCCGTCGACGATCAGCGTCTGCCCCGTCATGTAGCTGGAGAGGGGCGAGGCGAGGAACAGCGCCGCGCCGGCCATCTCCTGCGGCGTGCCGAAGCGCGCCATGGGAATCATCGAGAGCATGGCGGCGCGCCGCGCCGGATGCTCGGTGGTCACGGCGGTCATCTTGGTCTCCACGAAGCCCGGGGCGATGCCGTTGACCCGTATGCCGTCGGCCGCCCAGGCCTGCGCCAGCGTGCGCGTCAGGTTCGCCAGCGCGGCCTTGGAGGCGGAATAGGCCGGGTTTCCCTTGCCGAAGCGCCAGGCGTTGACCGAGGCGATGGGGATGATCGCGCCGCCGCCCGGCGCCTGCGCCAGGGCCGGGCGGAACCGTCGACAGGCATCCATGGCCGCGTCGAGATTGACGGTCATGACGCGTCGCCAACCTTCCGCCTCGAACTCCTTCTTGCCGTAGGCCACCACGCCCTGGCTCAGAACCAGCACGTCGAGGGCGCCGTCCGCGAAGGGCGCCGGCGCCGCGTCCACCGCCCCCGGACCCGCCAGATCCACCTGGGCGTAGGCGAGCCCCGTCAGGTCCGAGCCCGGCACGCCGGCATAGGCGTCCGCCGAGGCCCGCGTGCCCCAGACCGTCACCTCCGCCCCCGCCGCGCGGAACGCCTGCGCGATGCCGGCCCCGATGCCGGAGGAGCCGCCGACCACCAGGACCCGGCGGCCGGAAAAATCGAGAGCGTCGTGCATGAGGGACCTCATCCGAAGACCTGAACCGCCGCGGCCCCGAGGCCGATGGCGATCATCAGCCCGGCGCGCAGCGGGCCGAGCGGTTCGCGCAG
Organism: Pseudomonadota bacterium; assembly: GCA_039816075.1. Taxonomy (GTDB): domain Bacteria; phylum Pseudomonadota; class Alphaproteobacteria; order Rhodobacterales; family Rhodobacteraceae; genus Albimonas. Next base: position 1,369 of record JBCBYE010000276.1, read on the forward strand.
AAACAGCCAGCCCAGCAGGGCGGCGAAGACGACCGAGGTTTCGCGCAGCGCCACCGCCTCGCCCACCTTGTCCAGCCGCGTGGCCAGCATCACGCAGCCGAAGCTGACGAAGGCGGTCAGCGCGCCCAGCACGGCGCGGCGCGCATGGGGCCGGATCGGTCCGACCCGGCCCAGGGGCGGCGGCGCGGCGGCGCGGGGGAGTTCGGGCGGGGCCGAGGTTTCCGCCGCAGGCGGGAACGAGGGGCCGACCGCGCTCTCCCGCGCCGCCGCCAGGGTGCGGCGGCGCAGCCACAGCCAGATCAACGGAAACGTCCAGCCGTCGATGACGAAGAACCAGGCGAGGAAGGTGAAGGGATCGGCCGCCAGCCGGATGCCCCAGGCGTCGTAGGTGGTGTAGGCCGCGATCGACAGGCCCGAGGCCAGCGCCAGGCCCAGCGCCGCGGCCAGGGTCTCGCGCTGCAGGGCGCGGCCGCGCAGATTGGCCAGGCTCAGCGCCATGATGCCCGCCGACAGCACCGCCACGCCGCCCCATTGCCCCGGCGTGAACGCCTCGCCGAACGCCGCCCAGGCGAAGAGCACCGTGGTCAGCACGGCCGAGCCGCGGGCGATGGGATAGACGACCGTGTAGGCCCCGCGCACATAGGCCGCGGTCTGCAGCCCCTTGTAGGCGGTGTGGATGGCCCAGACGCCCAGCAGAACCCACCACAGGGTCGGCGAGGGCGCCGGCACGAGGAACAGCGCCACGGGCAGGGCGAGGATCAGGATCGCCAGATCCACCGCCCCGCGGATCGTCCAGGGATCGCCCGCGCCCTTCTGCAGCGCCCCGAAGGCGGCATGGGCGAAGGCGGAGACCAGCGCCAGGACGATGGCGAGCGTGCCCGCGAAGGCCGTGCCCTCGACCGCGAGGATCAGCTCGCCCATCGCCGCGCCCCCTGCCGTCGCCCGCCGCGGCTCAGTCCTGGGCGCCGGTCAGCGCGCGCGCGAACTCTTCGGGATCGAAGGGCGCCAGATCATCCAGCGCCTCGCCCACGCCGATGGCGTGAATGGGCAGGCCGAACCGGTCCGCCAGCGCCACCAGCACGCCGCCCTTGGCGGTGCCGTCGAGCTTGGTCATCACCAGGCCGGACACGTCGGCGACCTTCCGAAAGATCTCCACCTGTCCCAGGGCGTTCTGGCCGACGGTCGCGTCGAGCACCAGCAGCGTGTCATGGGGCGCCTCGGGGTCGAGCTTGCGGATCACGCGCACGATCTTCTCCAGCTCCGCCATCAGGTCGGCGCGGTTCTGCAGGCGCCCGGCGGTGTCGATCATCAGCAGATCGGCGTTCTCCGCCTGCGCCTTTTGCAGCGCCTCGAAAGCCAGCGAGGCGGGGTCGGCGCCCTCGGGCGCGGTCAGCACCGGCACGCCGGCGCGCTCGCCCCAGACCTGCAGCTGCTCCACCGCCGCGGCGCGGAACGTGTCGCCTGCGGCGATGATCACGCTCTTGCCGGCGGCCTTCAGCTGGGCCGAGAGCTTGCCGATGGTGGTGGTCTTGCCCGACCCGTTGACGCCCACCACCAGAACCACCTGCGGGCGCAGGGGCTTGAGGGGCAGGGGCCGGGCGACCGGATCGAGGATCGCCGCGACCTCCGTGGCCAGAAGGGCCTTGACCTCGCGTGCGCCCACGCGGCGGCCGAAGCGGCCCTCGGCGAGGTTGGCCGCGACGCGCGAGGCTGTGGCGACGCCCATGTCGGACTGGATCAGCAGATCCTCGAGGTCTTCGAGGAAGGCGTCGTCGAGGGGACGGCGCCGCTCGGGCTCGGCCGGCGCGGCAGGCGTCTGCGCCGCCGCGCCCTCGCCGGCGCCGAAGACGCGCGACAGAAACCCCGGGCGCGCGGGCGCGTCGCCGCCGGGCGGTTCGGACGGTCCCTCGTCCCGGCCTGCGGCCGGAACCTCGGCCCCGCCCGAACTCCCGTTCTCCCGCTCCGCGGCGGGCGTGGGCGCCTCGGAAGGGGGCCGGGGCGCGGGCTCGGGCGTCGCCGGCGCGGCGGCGGGCGGCGATGCGGGCGTCGCCGCCTCCGCCTCGCCCTCCTCCATCATCGCATCCAGGCCATCCTGCAGCTTGGAGGAGGAACGCGTGAGGCGGGAGCGGAGCTTGGACAGGAAGGACATGCCCAGCGTGTTAGCTCGCCCGCGCCGCTGGCGAAAGCCTCGCCCGGCGCTTCGGGCGAAGGGCCGATGGCGGCCGCCCGCGGGCGGGGGAGTTCGGGCGGGGCCGAGGCGGCGGCCGCAGGCCGGCGCGAGGGGCCGACCGGACCTCCCCCGCCCGCTCAGGCGGCGACGAGGCGCGCGCCCTCCACCCCGGTCACGGTCAGCGTTTCGATGCCGCCCGGCGCCAGGCCTTCGGGGGTCCGGATCTCGGCGAAGCCCTCGCCGCGGCCCAGGCCCGGCTTTTCGATCAACGCCCGCTCCTGCGCGCCCACGCGCCCGCGCAGCCAGGCGTCGCGGCGCGCCTCGCCCGCCGCGCGCAGGGTCGCGGCGCGGGCCTTCACGACCTCGCGCGGCAGCTGCGGCATGCGCGCCGCCGGCGTGCCCTCGCGCGGCGAGAACGGAAACACGTGCAGCCAGGTCAGGCCGCACGCATCGAGGATCCCCACCGAATTCGCATGCATCGCTTCGGTTTCCGTCGGAAATCCGGCGATCAGGTCGGCGCCGAAGACGATGTCCGGGCGCAGCCGCCGCGCCGCCTCGCAAAAGCGGATGGCATCCTCGCGCAGATGCCGCCGTTTCATGCGCTTGAGGATCATGTCGTCGCCGGCCTGCAGGCTCAGATGCAGGTGCGGCATCAGCCGCGTCTCCGACAGCGCGTCCATCAGCGCGGCGTCGGCCTCGATCGAATCGATGGAGCTGATGCGCAGGCGCGGCAGGTCCGGAACCAGGCGCAGGATGCGCTGCACCAGATCGCCCAGCGGCGGGCGTCCCGGCAGGTCGGCGCCCCAGCTGGTCAGGTCCACGCCGGTCAGCACCACCTCGTTCCAGCCCTTGGCGGCCAGACGTCGGATCTGTTCCACCACCACGCCGGCGGGGACCGACCGGGCGTTTCCGCGGCCGTAGGGGATGATGCAGAAGGTGCAGCGATGGTCGCAGCCGTTCTGCACCTGGACGTAGGCGCGGGCGCGCGCGCCGAAGCCGTCGATCAGGTGGCCGGCCGTTTCGCGCGCCGACATGATGTCGTCGACGCGCACCGGCTCGGTGGCCGGGATCAGGCCCTGCGCCTCTTCGGCGAGGCGATCCCAGGCGGCGGGCTGCATCTTTTCCATATTGCCCAGCACCAGGTCGACCTCGGGCATGGCGGCGAAGGTCTCGGGCTCGGTCTGCGCCGCGCAGCCCGTGACGATCACGCGCGCGCCCGGATTGTCGCGCGCCAGCCGTCGGATGCGCTGGCGCGCCTGGCGCACCGCCTCCGCCGTCACCGCGCAGGTGTTCACCACCACCGCCTCGCCCAGTCCGCGGGCCGCCGCCAGCTCGCGCATGGCCTCGGTCTCATAGGCGTTCAGGCGGCAGCCGAAGGTCTCGAACACCGGGGCCGACGCGGGGGCCGACGCGCTGGCCGACGCGGGGGCCGACGCGCTGGCCGACGCGGGGGCAGGGGCCGCCGCCGGGGGAGAGGGAGGGCGGCTTCGGCCGGTCACGCCGCCGCCTCCCACAGCGCCGCATCCAGCGCGCCCTCGAACACGTAGGCCACGGGGCCGGCCATGTGCACGCCGTCCTCGCGCCAGTCGATCTCCAGCGCGCCGCCGTCCAGCTCGATGACCACGGCGCGCTCCGCCAGCCCGCGCGCCGCCGCCGCCACCGCCGCCGCGCAGGCGCCGGACCCGCAGGCGAGCGTGACGCCCGCCCCCCGTTCCCATACCCGCAGGCGCAGCCGGTCGGGGGCGAGCACCTGAACCAGCTCCACGTTCGTGCGCTCGGGGAACAGGGGGTGATGCTCGATCTCCGGGCCCAGCGCCTCCAGCGGCGCGGTCTCGGCATCGTCCACGAAAAACACGCAATGGGGATTGCCCATCGACAGGGCCATGGGCGCGCCGTCCAGCGGCATGGCCGCGGGATTGGCCTGGGGCGCCACCGGAATGCGCGTCGGCTCGAACACCGGCGCGCCCATGTTGACGGAGATCAGACCGTCCGCGCGCCGCACCGCCGGCAGCAGGCCGCGTTCGGTGCGCAGCGCCGCGGCGTCACGCCCGGTCTCGGCCATCACCAGATCCGCGACGCAGCGCGTGGCGTTGCCGCAGGCGCCGGCCGTGCCGCCGTCGGGGTTCCAGAAGACGATGTCGACATCGGCCCCCCGGGTGCCCGGCCGCAGCTCCGCCAGCTGGTCGAAGCCGACGCCGCGATGCCGGTCGCCCAGCGCCCGCGCCAGCGCCGGCGTCACGGCGGGCGCGGCGCCGTCGGGGCCGGGCCGCGCGTCGATCACCACGAAGTCGTTGCCCAGCCCGTGCATCTTGCGAAAGCGCAGGGGCGCGGCGGGGGCGCTCTTGTCCATGGCGGGGCATATACGCCCGGCCGGCCGCTGCGGGAAGAGGGCGCGCCCCCGCGCCGCGCCTCCGCCCCCGGCCTCCGCGCCCAGCCTTTGCGCCTTGCGGCCGCGCCTCTCAGTCCGCCGCGCCGGCCTCCGACGCGTCCGCGTCAGCGGGCGGGGGCGCGGGCGGGGGCACCGGACGCAGCAGGTCCGCCCGC
>JBCBYE010000415.1:0-4437 GCA_039816075.1 Pseudomonadota bacterium
AGGACGACGGCGTAGGTCCCGTCCTGGGCGTAGACATGGGTGAAGACGAAGGCGCCGCCGGCGGGGACGGCCAGCGTCTGCACGGTTCCGTCGCCCCAATCGACCTGCAGGGTCAGCGCATCGAGCGCGCCGGCGTCGGAGAGGATGCCGGAGAGCGTGGTCGCGCCGCCTTCGGGCGCCGCGTCGAGGGCGAGATCGGACAGGGTCGGCGCGACGTTCGTCACGGTGATCTGCGCGAGGCCCGGCGGGCCTTCGGCGCCGTCGTCGTCGAGCGGCACGGCGGAGACCGCGTAGACGCCGTCCTGGGCGTAGACGTGCTGGGCGGTCAGCGTGCCGCCGGCGGGGACCGGCAGGGTTTCGACCGTGCCGTCGCCCCAGTCGATGCGCAGGGCGAGCGCGTCGGCGACGCCGGGATCCGACAGGGTGGCGGTCAGGCTGGCCGACGCCCCCTCGGCCGCGCCGACGGCGTCCAAGGCGACCACGGCGGGGGCGGCGTTGGCGATCTCGACCGTCGTCTGCTGCGCCGGGCCGGCGGCGTCCGCGTCGTCGAGCGGCGTGACGGCGACGGTGAAGTCGCCGTCTTCGGCGTAGACATGGGCGAAGGCGAAGGCGCCGCCGGCGGGAACGTCGAAGACCTCGAGCGTGCCGTCGCCCCAGTCGACGCGCAAGCGCAGGGCGTCGAGCGCGCCCGGATCGCCGACCGTGCCGGTGAGGGTCGCGGCCGAGCCCTCGACCGCGGCGGTCGCGGCGAGGTCCGCGACGGCGGGGGCGAGGTTGGCGACGACGGCCTGCAGGGTCTGGGCCGGGCCGGCCTCTCCGTCCTCGTCGAGGGGGGTGAGGGTGATCTCGAACACGCCGTCCTGGGCGTAGACGTTGGAGAGGCTGAAGGCGTCGTCGACGATGTCGATGGTCTGCACCGGGCCGCCGTCGCCGAAATCGACGCGCAGCCTGGCGGCGTCGCCGGTCTGGCCGGAGACGGTGGCGACGCCGCCCTCGACCGCCGGACCGACGGCGGCGGAGAGCACGCGGGCGGGGGCCGGGGCGACGGTGGCGGTGGCGGTGGCGGCCTCGCCCAGTTCGGTGAAGTCGTCGAAGGGCGTGACGGCGACGCGGTAGTCGCCGGCGGCCGCGTAGACGTGCTGGAACGCGAAGGCGCCGGCGGGGGCGTCGAAGACCGTTTCCACCGTGCCGTCGCCCCAGTCCACGCGCAGGCCGAGCGCGTCGGCGAGACCGGCATCGGCGAGGGCGCCGGCGAGGGTGGCGGGCTGGCCGGCCTGGGCCGGCGCGATGACGAGGGCGGAGGCCTGGGGCGCGGCGTTTAGCACCGTGGCGTCGAGGGCGGCGGCGCGGCCGTCCTCGACCTCGTCCACCGGGGTCAGCGTGATGCGATAGACGCCGTCCTGGGCATAGGCGTGATCGGCGGAGAAGCTGCGGTCGCCGGCGATGTCGACGGTCTGCTCCGTGCCGTCGCCCCAGTCGATGCGCAGGGTCAGCGCGTCGGCCGCGCCGAGATCGGAGAGCGTGCCGGAGACGGTGGAGAGGGCGCCTTCGACGGCCTCGGTCACGTCGGCGTCGGCGACGCGGGCGCGGGCGTTCTGCACGACGAGCGCGACGGTCTGGGCGGCGCCCTCTGCGCCGGCGTCGTCGAGCGGGGCGACCGTCACGGCGTAGGCGCCGCCGGGCTGGCCGGCGCTGTCCTGCACGTAGACGTGGGAAAGGTCGAAGCCGCCGTCCGCGGCGGCGGCGAGCGTTTCCACCGTGCCGTCGCCCCAGTCCACGCGCACGAAGAGGGCGTCGGCGAGGCCCACGTCGGAGAGGGCGCCCTGCAGGCGGCCGGCGGACCCCTCGACGGCGCCCGAGGCGACGGGGGCGCCGGTCAGCTGCGGCGCGACGTTGGCGACGGAGACGGTCGTCACGGCGGCGGCGGAGACGCCCGCGGGGCCGTCGTCGTCGATGTCGGGGCCGGCGAGGCCGTCGACGTCCACATCCTCGCCGTCGCCGTCCTCGGCCGTCACGGTGATGGTGTAGTCGCCGTCCTGGGCGTAGACGTGGGAGGCGGCGAAGGCGGCGCCCGCGGCGTCGGCGCCGGCGGCGGCCACGCGCTCGGGCGCCGATCCGTCGCCCCAGTCGATCACCACGTCGAGCCCGCCGAGCGCGCCGGGATCGGCGATCGTGCCGCTGAGGGTCGTGACGCCGCCCTCGTCGATGGCGGTCGGGTCGAGGGACAGCACGGGCCGGTCGGGCGCGACGTTGAGGACGCGCAGGGACGCGGCGCCGCGCAGGACGCCTTCGGCGCCGGCATCGACGTTGAAGACGACGCGATAGCGCCCCTCCTGCGTCACGCCGGCCTCGGTCAGCGCGGTCCAGTCGGCGAAGTCGAGCGTGGCGACCAGCGAGGGCGCGGCGCCGGACAGGGCGACGGCGAGGCCCTGCGCCACCTGGGCGCCGTCCTCGTCGAAGACGTCGGCCGTGACCGGACCGGCGAGCCCGGCGAGGCCCGTGTCGATCTGCGCGACGACCGAGGCGCCCTGCCCTTCGGAGAGCGTGACAGGCGCGGCGGGCATGCGCACGGTGGTGGGCACGCGGGTGTCGAGGGTGATGCTGCGCGTCGCCTCCGCCACGCCGCCGTCGCCGTCGTCGATTCGCACGGTCACGTCGAAGACGAAAAGGCCCTCGCCCGCATAATCATGCGTGACGTCGAAGGCGCGGGCGGGATCGCCGGTCAGGGTCAGCGTCTCGGTCGCGCCGTCGCCCCAGGTCACGGTCGCGACATGGGCGTCGGCGAGGCCGGGATCGGTGAAGGCGCCGGCGAGGCGCACCTGGCCCGGGCGTTCGAGGTCGGGGACCTGGAGGATGAAGGTTTCGAGCGTGGTGGCGAGGTCGGGATCCGCCTCGGTCGGATCGACCACGGGCGAGGGGTCGAAGACCGGCGCGACGTTGGCGACGGAGGCCTGAAGCAGCAGAGCCGGCCCGGCGGCGGGCGCCGGCGCGGCGTCGTCGAGGCCCGTGACGCGGACGCTGAAGTCGCCCTCGTCCGCATAGACATGGGTCGCGCGGAAGCTGCCGTCGGCCTCGGTCGCCACGGTCTGCGCGGGCGAGCCGTCGCCCCAGTCGACCTCGACCGAGAGGACGTCGAGCGCGCCCGGATCGGTCACGCGGCCCAGCAGCACCGTCTCCCCCCCCTCCGTCGCCACGGCGAGGGCGCCGGTGGGAGCGTTGGGCGCGGCGTTGACGATCACCGCGTTTGCGGTGGCCGGGCCGAAGGAGCCGTCCTCGTCCGTCGCCGCGACGGAGATCTGATAGACGCCGTCCTGCGCATAGACATGGCTGGCGCGCGGCGCGGCGCCGAGCACGGTTTCGAGCGGCGAGCCGTCGCCCCAGTCCACCGACCAGCTGACGACCGTGTCCTGCGGCACGTCCGTCGCAGAAAGGTCGAGCGCGAAGGCCGAGCCTTCGACCGCGCTCGGCGCGACGGGCGTCAGCGAGAGCGTCGGCGCGGCGTTGGCGACCACGGCGGTGGCGGAGGCCGCGGCCCCTTCGGCGTCCGCATCGTCCACGGGCGTCACGGCGATCGAGAAGGCGCCGTCGTCCTGGTAGACATGACCCACGTCGAACGTGCCGTCGGGGGCGGCGTTCAGCAGTTCCTGCACCCCGTCGCCCCAGTCGACGCGCAGGCGCAGGGCGTCGCCGAGGCCCGGATCGGCGAGCGTGCCGGTCAGGCGGGTCTGCGCCCCTTCCGGGGCCGGGGCGACGGCGAGGTCGACCACCTCCGGCCGGCGGTTTTCGACCGTCAGGGACCCCGTCGCGGTGACGGTCGGCCCGCCGGCGAACGTGGCCGACGCCTGGACGACGGCCGAGCCCTCGTCCGCGATGCCGGCGGCGCGCAGCTCCGCCGCGGTGAAGACGGTCTGGCCGAGCGCGCCGACCAGGGGCGTGGCGCCGGGAATGTCAGTGGGCAGGATCGTCAGCCGCACGTCGGCGAGGTCGAGCGCGAGGCCGTCGAGGATGTCGATGTCGAACGCCGCGCCCTCGCCTTCGCCGATGGTCGCGTCCGCGGCGAAGCGCAGCGCGTCGGCGGGCGCGCCGACGGTCACGGCGCCGGTCGCGGCGGCCTGGCCGTCCTCGTTGTTCAGATCGATCCGCACGGTGCGGGCGCCCGGCTGGGCGTAGACATGGCTGGCCTCGCGCGCGCCGGCGCCCAGCGTCTCCACCGTGCCGTCGCCCCAGTCGATGGTCCAGTCCACCACCGGATCGTCGCCGAAATCGAAGGGATCGAAGCGGATCTGCAGGGGCTGTCCCGCATCGACCGTGCCGGGGATCGTGGCGAAGACCTGCGGCGGGGCGTCGGCGACGGTGAGCGTGAAGTCGCGGAAGGCGACGCCGTTGGCGTTTTCGGCGCGCACGCCGATGACGTATTCGCCGTCGTCGACGATGCCG
>JBCBYE010000433.1:0-4243 GCA_039816075.1 Pseudomonadota bacterium
CCGAGGGCCGCGGCGGGCCGGGCGCCCGGCCGCAGGGGGCCCATGGCGGCGGAGGTGGAGCGCGCCGCCCAGGCGCAGGCCGATGCGCTGAGCGCGCTGACCAATCTGGGCTGTTCGCCCGGCGACGCCGCCGCCGCCGTGGCCGACGCCGCCATCGAGGCGCCCGAGGCCGAAACCCCCGACCTGATCCGCGCCGCCCTGCGCGCCCTCGCCCCGGTCGAGCGCTGAGATGAACGAGCCGAACCCCCTGCTCGACGGCGACGCCCGACCCGAAGACGAGCCCGACCGCGCCCTGCGCCCGCAGACCCTCGACGAATTCGTCGGCCAGAAGGAGGCGCGCGCCAACCTGCGCATCTTCGTCGAAAGCGCGCGTCGCCGGGCGGAGGCGATGGACCACACGCTGTTCTTCGGCCCCCCCGGTCTCGGCAAGACGACGCTCGCGCAGATCGTGGCGCGGGAGCTGGGCGTGAACTTCCGCATGACCTCGGGCCCGGTGCTGGCCAAGGCCGGGGATCTCGCCGCGATCCTCACCAACCTCGACTCCCGCGACGTGCTCTTCATCGACGAGATCCACCGGCTGAACCCCGCCGTCGAAGAGGTCCTCTACCCCGCCATGGAGGATTTCGAGCTGGACCTCGTGATCGGCGAGGGGCCGGCGGCGCGCACCGTGCGCATCGATCTGCAGCCCTTCACGCTGGTCGGCGCGACCACGCGCCTGGGCCTGCTCACGACGCCGCTGCGCGACCGCTTCGGCATTCCCACGCGGCTCGAATTCTACACCGTCGAAGAGCTGGAGAGCATCGTGACCCGCGGCGCGCGCCTGCTGAACGCGCCTGCCGAGCCCGACGGCGCGCGCGAAATCGCCCGCCGCGCCCGCGGCACGCCTCGTATCGCCGGTCGCCTGCTGCGCCGCGTCGTCGACTTCGCGGTGGTCGAAGGCGACGGCCGAGTCACGCGCGACATCGCCGACGGCGCCCTGACGCGTCTGGGCGTCGACGACCTCGGCCTCGACGCGGGCGACCGTCGCTATCTGCGCTTGATCGCCGACCATTACGGCGGCGGACCGGTGGGCATCGAAACCCTCTCGGCCGCCCTATCGGAGGCGCGTGACGCGCTCGAGGAGGTCATCGAGCCGTTCCTGCTTCAGCAGGGCCTGATCCAGCGCACGCCCCGCGGCCGCATGCTCGCCCGCCGCGCCTGGACCCATCTGGGGCTGGAGCCGCCGCGGGCCGATCCGCCGCCCCAGCCCGCACCGCCGCCGCCGCCCCAGACCACGCTTTTCGACGACGGGGAGGACGCATGAGCGACGCCGACCGCGTCGCCGCGCATTTCACCCGCGGCGACGGATCGTTTCTGTTCGCGCGCTGGGGCCGCCGCCCGGCGCCGGTGGTCTTCGGCACCGACGAGGACGGGGCCGAGATCTTCGGCGAAGCCCTGCGCGACGTCTGCGCCCTCGCCGGCCTCGAAACCGCGGCCGAGGATCCGGAGCTGGGCGCCAACTTCATGGTCTTCTTCTGCTCCGACTGGGCGGAGCTGAAAGCGGTTCCGCATCTGGCCAAGCTGATCCCGGATCTCGACAAGCTGACCTCGGTGCTCGCCGGGGCGGGCGCGAACCAGTACCGCATCTTCGGCTTCGACGAGGCTGGCGCGATCCGGATCGCGTTGGTCCTGCTGCGCTACGACGACGATCTGCGCCGCGTCTCCGCCCGCACGCTGGCCCTGTCGCAAAGCGTGCAGAGCCTGCTGCTCTGGTCCGACCGCGCCTTCGAGACGGAGAGCCCCCTCGCCATGACCGAGGACGGGGCCGCCCTGGTCAAACCCTGGCATGCGGCCCTGCTGCGCGCCGCCTACGACCCGGTTCTGCCCGGCCGCGCCGACGCGGCGAGCTTCGCCCTGCGTCTGGCGGCCCGGATGGACATGGGCCGCGGTTGAACGAGGCGGGCTCGCGGCCGCCCCGCGCGAAGGGGTTTTCGATCCGCATGAAGCGCCGCCGCGCTTCCCCAAAGGCCGCGCGCCTGCCATTCTCCACCTCAAACACGGGGAAAAGGGAGGCCCCTCCATGCATCGCCTCAATGTGCGCGTGTATTACGAGGACGTCGATCTGGCCGGCGTCGTCTACTACGCCAACTACCTGCGCTTCTACGAACGCGGACGGACCGAGGCGCTGCGCGCGCTCGGCGTCGATCAGATGAAGATGCGGCAGGGCGAAAACCTGGTGTTCGTGGTCACCAAGCTGTCCTGCGACTTCCTCGCCCCCGCGCGGTTCAACGACCTGCTCGAGGTGCAGACCTCCATCACCCAGGTGCGCGGGGCCTCGCTCGACATGGCGCAGGCGGTGCTCTGCCAGGACGCGGTGCTCAATCGCGCCAAGGTGACCGCCGCCTGCATGGACGTGTCGGACGACGCGGCAGGCCGCCCCGCGCGTCTGCCCGAGGCGCTGCGCGAGGCGATGATGCGCCTGGTCGCCTGAGCCACGACGCGGCCCGCGCGGCGGCGCCTCGCCGCGCCTCCGCCGCAATTCCGCCGCGGTCCTGTTTCACGGCTCCGCTTTGACGTATATTGACCGAGGCGCGGGCCGGAACGGCCGGCGCGCGGACGAACGCCGGCAGAGCCCCGACAGAGGGCCCCAGGCCGGTTGAGGCGGCGCCTAAGGCGAAACGCGGGCGGAGAGGTGACGGGCGATGGAGCCTGAGCAAGTGGCAGGCGCGCTGGCGACGGGGCGCGAGCTGGATTTTTCTCTGACGGCGCTGTTTCTGCGCGCCACCCTGATGGTTCAGGTCACCATGGTGGCGCTGGTGATCGCCTCCATCTGGTCCTGGGCCATCGTCGTGGCCAAGACCCTGCGGTTCCGTCGCGAAACCTCCGAAGCGGGACGGTTCGAGGCGGCGTTCTGGTCCGGCCAGCCGCTGGACGAACTGCATGAACGCCTGGGCGACCGCGCCCGCAGCGCGCTGGAGCGGGTGTTCAGCGCCGGCATGGGCGAATGGCGCAAAAGCCACGCCGCCGGCGGCCGCCTGATCCCCGGCGCGGAATCGCGCATCGAACGGGCCATGTCCGTCGTCATCCAGCGCGAGACGGAGGCGCTGGACAGCCGGCTTAGCGTGCTCGCCTCGGTGGGCGCGGTGACGCCGTTCGTCGGCCTCTTCGGCACGGTCTGGGGCATCAAGAACAGCTTCGAGCAGATCGCCCTGCAGGAAAGCGCCAACCTCGTGGTGGTCGCCCCCGGCATCGCCGAGGCGCTGCTGTCGACCGCGCTGGGCCTGCTGGCGGCGATCCCGGCGGTCATCTTCTACAACAAGCTCTCGGGCGATTCCGACCGACTGTCGGGGCGGATGGAGACCTTCGCCGACGAATTCGGCACCATTCTCAATCGCCAGATGCTGCGCGGGGAGGGCTGAGCCATGGCCGGCGGCATCGCGGCGCGGGGATCGAGGCGGCGGCGGGCGCGGCGCGGCCCGGTGTCGGAGATCAACGTCACGCCCCTGGTGGACGTGGTCATGGTGCTGCTGATCATCTTCATGGTCGCCGCCCCGATGCTGGTGACGGGCGTGCCCCTGCAGCTGCCCGACACCTCCGCCGATGCCTTGCCCCTGCCGGATGAGGAGCCGCTGACGGTGCAGATCGACGGCCAGGGCGTGGTCTACGTTCAGAACGTCGCCGTGCCGCCGGGCGATCTGGCGGCGCGTCTGGCCGCCATCGCGCAGGAACGGCGCGAGGATCAGGTGTTTCTGCGCGCCGATGCGCGGCTGGATTACGGTCAGGTCATGCGGGTGATGGGCGCGCTGAAGGACGGCGGGTTCCGCTCCGTCGCGCTGGTGACCGACGCGGAGGGCGGCGCCTCGCCCGACGCGGACGCCGAAGCCGGGGAGGCCCCTGCGCAGTGAGGAACCTGTCGGCGGAGCGGCGCGCCGCGGCCGGCGCGGGGGAGCGGACGGAAACGCGGGCGGGGCTCGTGTTCTCCGGCCTGCTGCACCTGGCCGCCATCGTGACGCTGGCGCTCGGCGGACAGATTTTCAGCGGCGGAGAGGCGCGCGCCATTCGCCTGGCGGAGGTGGACATCGTCTCCGCCGCCAGCTTCGACGCCATGATCTCCACGGCGCCCGAACCGGCCGCGGCCGCGATCCCGGGGCTGGCGCCGCCGCGCCTCGACGAGCCGCAAGCGCCGCAGACCCCCGCGACGGACGACCGGCCGGAGCGCGCGGACGCCGCCGAGGCCGCCGCGCCGACGCGGGAGGCTGCGCCG
>JBCBYE010000002.1:0-27274 GCA_039816075.1 Pseudomonadota bacterium
CCGGTGCTGGTGGACGGGCCCTGGGCGGCCCCGCGCTTCGCCCCGGACCTGGAGGGGCTGGCCACCGGTCTGCTCAAGGACCCGGAGGGCGCGCTGGACGCGGGCAAGTCGCTGCTGAAGACGGGCGGCGGGGGTGCGGCCGGGGCGCTGGGGAGCGCGGTCGAGTCGCTCGGCGGCGCGGCGCTGCCGGGTCTGGGCGGGGGCGATGGCGCGGCCGGAGCCAAGAGCGACCGCAAGGGCAAGGCCGACGGCAAGGGCAAGAAAAAGCGCAAGGCGGACGGCAAGGCCTCGTCCGGCGGCAAGAAGGCCGGCAAGGCCAAGGCGGCGGACGGCGGCAAGGCGAAGACCAAGACCAAGACCAAGAAGAAGACGGGCGAGACGGCGCCGGTGGCGGACGGCGACGGCTGAGCGCGCGGTCGCCGGGCGAGAAGGAGGCGAGGATGGATGCGGAAGGACCGGGCCTGGGGCCTTTGCTGGCGGCGGGGCCGGTGATCCTGGGCCACGCGGCCGCGGCCCTCGCGGCCTTCGTGCTGGGAACGGTGCAGATGCTGGCGCCCAAGGGCACGGGGCCGCATCGGGCGCTCGGCCGGATCTGGGTCGCGCTGATGGCGGGCGTGGCGCTGTCCAGCTTCGCGATCTTCGAGCTGCGGGTGATCGGCCCGTTCAGCCCCATCCACCTGCTCAGCGCGATCACCTTGGTCTCGCTGGCGGCGGGATTGCACGCCGCGCGCGTCGGCGACGTCGAGCGGCACAGGAAGGCGATGCTGTCGCTCTACGTTCTGGCGCTGGTGCTCACCGGGGCCTTCACGCTGCTGCCGGGCCGGACGATGCACGCGGTGCTCTTTGGGAGTTGAGCGCAGGCCGGACCTTCGAGGCCGGATGTGCGAGGCCGGACCGGCCGTTCCGCCGCTCCTTTCTGGGGGAACGGAAGCGGCCCGTGGGGGGCATCGGCGGTGCGACTTGGGCGCGATGCCCCCCACGGGCGCCCGCCAAACCGGGGATCAGGGGCGCAGTCCGTGCCGGCTGCGCCCCGGCCGGCGCAGGCGCGCGGCGGCGTTCGCGAAGGCGCAGAGCCGGACGCGGGTTTCGCGCGGATCGATGACGTCCTCGATGCTGAAGGCCTCGGCCGAGCGGAAGGGGGAGCGCAGGCGGTCGAGCCGCGCTTCGATCTCCGCCCGCATCGCCTCGGGGTCCTCGGCGGCCTCAAGATCCGCTTTCCAGGCCGCCTCCACGCCCCCTTCCAAGGGCAGAGAGCCCCAGTCGCCCGAGGGCCAGGCGTAGCGCCAGCGATAGCCGGAATGGTCGATGTTGGCCCCGCCGGCCACGCCGAAGGTCTTGCGCAGGATCACGGAGGCCCAGGGCACGTTCGCCTGGTAGACCGCCGACAGCGCCCGCACGCCGTGCCGGATGACGCCCGATTTCTCCGCCTGCAGGCCGACCAGAAAGCCGGGAATGTCGGCGAGGAACACCACCGGCAGGTGAAAGGTCTGGGCGAGATCGGCGTGCCGCTCCAGCTTGCGGGCGGCATCGGCGGTGATCGCGCCGCCGTAATGGTGCGGGTCCGAGGCGAAGACCGCCACGGGCCAGCCGTCGAGCCGCGCCAGCCCGGTGACGAGGCTGCGCCCCCAGGCGGCGCCGATTTCGAAGACCGAGCCGCAGTCGAACACATCCTCGAGGATCGGCCGGATCTCGTAGACCTGGCGGCGGTCCTTGGGGATGGCGCGGATCAGACGGTCCTCGGCGCGGTCCGCGGGGTCGTCGCAGGGCGCGCGTTCGGCCAGCTCGTCCACCGACGAGGGCAGGTAGGAGAGGAAGCGGCGGGCGAGCTCGAAGGCGTGCGTCTCGCTCTCGGCCACCGCGTCCACGGCGCCGTTGCGGGCATGGATGCGGGCGCCGCCGAGGGTTTCCTTGTCGAGGTCCTGGCCGATGCGTTTGACGACGGGCGGCCCCGCCACGAACATCTGGCTGAGCCCCTCGACCAGCACCGAGAAATGCGAGGCGGCCATGCGCGCGGCGCCGAGCCCGGCGACGGGGCCGAGGCCGAGGGCGACGACCGGCACGGTTTCGAGGTTCTCCACCACATGTTCCCACCCGGGATTGGCAGGGACGTAGGTGTGGCCGGTGGTTTCGATGGTGCGGACGGAGCCGCCGCCGCCGGTGCCCTCGATCAGCCGGATCAGGGGAAGGCGGAGCTGATGGGCCATGGTCTCCGCCTGCACGTTCTTGGCCCAGATGGAGGCGTCGGCGGCGCCGCCGCGCACGGTGAAATCGTCGCCGGCGACGGCCACGGGGCGGCCGTCGACGCGGCCGCGGCCGAAGACGAGATTGGCGGGCAGGAAATCGGTCAGCGCGCCGTCGACATCGTAGGCGGCGCGGCCGGCAAGGCCGCCGATCTCGTCGAAGCTGCCGGGGTCGAGCAGTATGTCGATGCGTTCGCGCAGGTTGAACCGGCCGGCGGCGGCCTGGCGGGCGAGCTTTTCGGGGCCGCCCATGCGGCGGGCGAGCGCCTGGCGGCGTCGCAGCTCTTCGACCTCCGGCGTCCAGTCGTCGGTCATGGCATGCGTCTCCGTCGGGTGTCGCCGGGCCCGGCCCCGCGCCGGATCCCCGGCACGGCGGCCAGCCGCCCTTTGCGGCGCGTCGGCGATCCGTCGCGCGGGCTCACGTCTCGATCCAGGCGAGCACGTCGCCTTCCTCCACCGCATCGCCTTCGGCGCAGGCGAGCGCCAGGCGGCCGGCGGCGGGGGCCTTCACCGGGATCTCCATCTTCATGCATTCGAGCACGGCGACGGGGGCGCCTTGCGCCACCTGGGCGCCGTCGGTCTGCGGCAGCTTCCACACGGCGCCGGCTACATGGGCCTCGACGGGGCGGCGGGGCATGGGCGATCCTCCTGGTCGTCGTTTTGCCCCAAGCCTGCGGCGCCGCGCGGCGCAGGTCCAGCCGCGCCGGAGACCGCCATGACCCGTCTGATGCCCGCTGAATGGGCCCCGCATGCGTGCTGCTGGATGATCTGGCCGGACGGCGAGGTCTGGCAGGATCGGCTGGAGGCGGCGGAGCGCGACTATGCGGGCGTCGCCGCGGCCGTGGCGGGGTTCGAGCCGGTGCGCATGGCGGTCGATCCCCGCTCCGCCGCGCGGGCGCGCCGCCTGCTGCCGAGCGAGGTCGAGTTGGTGGAGGCGCCGGTGGACGACGCCTGGGCGCGGGACAGCGGTCCGAGCTTCGTCCGCGGCGCGGACGGCGCGCTGGAGGGGGTGTGCTGGCGCTTCAACGGCTGGGGCGGCGCGGCGCCGGCGTTCGCGCGCGACGCGGCGCTGGGACGGCGCATCTGCGCCGCGGCGGGCGCGCGGCCGGTGACCAGCGCGCTCGCCATGGAGGGAGGCGCGCTGCACGTGGATGGGGAGGGCACGCTGCTGACCACCGAGACGGTCGTGCTGAACGCCAACCGCAATCCGGGGATCACGAAGGCCCATGCAGAGGCGGAGTTCGCCCGGACCCTGGGGGCCGAGACGGTGATCTGGCTGCCGGGGGACCCGGACGAGTTCGGGACCGACGGCCATGTGGACGGCATGGCCTGCTTCGCGGCGCCGGGCCGGGTGCTGTTCGAGCGCGCGCATCCGGAGGCGGCCGGGCGCGATGCGTCGGAGCGCAACCGCGCCGCGCTGGAGGGGGCCGTGGATGCCCGCGGGCGGCGCCTGGAGGTCATCGAGATGAGCCAGGCCGCGCCGACGGGGCGCGGCGGTTCCGGCGCGTGGGGTTACTGCGCGTCCTACATCAACTTCTACGTGGCGAACGGCGGCGTGGTGGCGCCGCGGTTCGGCCTGCCCGAGGACGCGGCGGCGCGCGAGGCGATCGCCGAGGCGTTCCCGGGGCGGGAGGTGGTGCAGGCCGACGCCTCCACCATCGCCTTCGGAGGCGGCGGCATCCACTGCATCACGCAGCAGCAGCCGAAGGTCTGAGCCGAACGGCGATCGGGGCGCCCGGCCCCCGCCGCAAGGAGGCCCCGGATCAAGTCCGGGGCGCCGGTCTCGGGGACGGGGAGCGGCATCCGCCGCAAGACGCGTTTCCAGGCGGAGCCCCCCCCGGGCACGACGGCGAGCCGTCGAAAGGGTCAGGGCTCGCCGCACGCGGGGAGACAGCGCCTCTTCGGACCTTCCGAGCCGACTGCGACGACGCCATCGCTCGAACCGCCCTGCATGACCTGGCCGGCCGAGCGCTACGCGGCCGCGTCACGCGGGGGCGTCGGATCGGAGAGGCGCCTTGGGCGCAAGGCCCCCGAGGAGCGCGCGGCCAAGCCCGCGCGTTCCCGTCAAAGGCCCATCTGCCGCACGGCGAGATCGCGCATGATCTCTTCCGAGCCTCCGCCGATCGCGAACACCTTCACCTCGCGCCAGATCCGCTCCACCCGGCCGCCGCGCAGGTAGCCGGCGCCGCCGAGCACCTGCATGGCTTCAGAGGCGCAGAACTCCAGGCTCTTGCTGGCGAAGACCTTGCACTTCGCGATGCCGGCCACGGGCATGGGGCCTTCGTTCACCTCCCAGGCGAGGCGGTCGATCCAAGCCTCCAGCGCATCGATTCGGGCCGACATGTCGGCGATCTTGTGGCGGATCGCCTGCCGCGCGATCAACGGGCGGCCGAAGGTTTCGCGCTGACCCGCCCAGTCGACCGCATCCGCGAGACAGACGCGCATCATGCCGAGGCAGGAACAGGCGAGGCCCAGACGTTCCAGATTGAAGTTCTCCATGATGGCGAGGAAGCCGCGGTCCTCGTCGCCCATCAGGTTCTCGGCCGGCACGCGGCAGTCGTCGAAGGTCAGCGTCGCGGTGTCGGACGCCCACCAGCCCTGCTTGGGCCCGACGGAGGCGCGCGAAAATCCCGGCGCGTCGGCGGGCACGAGGAAGAGCGAGATGCCGGCCAGCCCCGCGCCCCCCGTGCGCGCGCCCACGACGAACCAGGAGGATCGCAGCCCGCCGGTGATGAAGGTCTTTCGGCCGTTCAGCACCCAATGGTTTCCGTCCCGCCGCGCCGTGGTGCGCAGCGCCGCGACGTCGGAGCCGCCGGAGGGTTCGGTGATGGCGAGCGAGGAGCCCTCGCGCCCCGACAGCACCTCCGGCAGAACGCGGCGGGCGAGGTCGGAGGAGGCGAGGCGGGCGATGGGCTCCACGCTGATCTGGCGGCCGTTGAGCGCGGCCTGCACGCCGGTGGCGCCGCACATGGCGACCTCTTCGCAATAGGCGACGCGCATGTGGCAATCGTCGAAGCCGAGGCCGCCGAGCGCCTCGTCGATGCCGAAGCCCCAGACGCCCAGCGCGCCGAGCCTTGCATGCACGTCCCACGGCACCTCGCCGGCCTCGTCCCAGTCGGCGGCATGGGGCGCCAGCTCCGCCTGGACGAAGCGGCGGATCGCGTCGCGGAAGGCGGTGCGCTCGGGCGTGTCGTGGGGGCCGGGGCGCCGGGCGACCGGGGCGTCGTAGAGATCCTTCATCGCTGCGCCCGGTCCTTGCGGTTCTGTCCGCGGATCGCCTCGCGCGCGGCGGTCCATTCCGCGTCGCCCCAGTCGCGCAGTTCGTAGAAGCCGCCGCCCGTGGCCAGCGCCATGGCCCCGTCCATGGCGATGGTCTCGCCGGTCAGCCATTTGCAGCCGTCCGACAGCAGGAAGCAGGCGAGGTTCTGCAGCTCCTCGAACGTGCCGACGCGGCCCATGGGATTGACGGCCGAGGTGCGATCGCCGGGGGCCTCGCCCGGGTTCAGGCGCTTGGACATGCCTTCGGTCGGGATCTCGCCCGGCGCGATGGTGTTCAGGCGGATGCCGTAGCGGCCCCATTCGGCCGCAAGGCTCATGGTCATGGCGTGGATGGCGCTTTTGCTCATGGTCGAGGGGACCACGAACGGGCCGCCGTTGCGCACCCACGTGACGGTGATGGAGACGACCGCCCCCTCCTGCTTGCGCTCGATCCAGCGTTTGCCCACGGCGTGGGTGACGTAGAAGGTGCCGTGCATGACGATGTTGGCGACGGCGTCGAAGCCCTTGGGGCTGAGATCCTCGGTGCGCGAGATGAAGTTGCCGGCGGCGTTGTTGATCAGGCCGGTGAGGCCGCCGGTGGCGAAGGCGTCCTCGATCACCTCGTCAACCGCCGCGGCGCTGCGGATGTCGAGGCCGTAAGTGTCGACGCGCCGGCCGGTCTCGCCCGAGATTGCCTTGGCGGTCTCCTCCAGCACGCCCTCGCGCCGGCCGCAGATGACGAGATCGGCGCCGAGAGCGGCCAGACGCTCGCCCATGGCGCGGCCGAGGCCGGTGCCGCCGCCGGTGATCAGGATGCGCTTGCCGGCGAAGAGGTCGGGTTGGAACATGGGGTCGGCCTTTCTCAGAAGACGGTGTAGCCGCCGTCGATCACGAACGTGTCGCCGGTGTGGTAGGCGGAGAGGTCCGACATCAGGTAGGCCGCGATGCCGCCGTAGTCCTGCGGCTTGCCGAAGCGGCGCAGGGGGATGCGCTTGGGCACCGCGGCCATGAACTTGTCGTTGGCGAACATGCCTTGGGTCATTTCGCTTTCGGCATAGCCGGGCAGGATGGCGTTGACGGTGACGCCGTGGCGCGCCTGCTCCACCGCGAGGGCGCGGCACAGGGCGTTCAGCGCGCCCTTGGAGGCGCCGTAATGTTCGTTGAACGCCGCCCCCTCCAGCGAGGCGACCGAGGAGGTGGCGACGAGCCGGCCGAACGGGTCGCGCTGCCCGGCGCGGGCCTGCATGTGGCGGGCGGCGGCCTGAAAGCAGGCGACGACGCCGTCGAGGTTCACCGCCAGCAGGTCGCGCCACTCCGCCGGCGTGCGATCCACGAAGGGCTTCACGCCGCCGCCCGCGCCGGCATTGGCGATCATGCCGTCGACCCGGCCGAGCGCGGCGAGCGTGTCGGCCATGGCGGCGTCCACGTCCGCCGGATCGGCGACGTCGGTGCGGCGGATATGGACCGGCGCGCCGTGGGGGGAGAGGGCGTCCTTCGCCGCGTCCAGCTTGTCGGCGCGGCGGGCCCAGAGGGAAACGGCGCAGCCGCAGCGCGCGAGGGTCTCGGCCATGCCGAAGCCGAGGCCGCCGGCCCCGCCGGTGACGACGGCGACGCGGCCGGTCAGGTCGAAGGGATGCGGCGCGACGCCGGTCATGGTTGTCCTCCCCGATAAGCGCCGGGCGCTGCATGGCGGCCCGATCTGCACGCGAAGCCTGCGTCGAAAGCCGCGGGCGAGGCAACCGGGCGCGCGGAGGATTGGACGCGGATGCTCACGTTGGGTTAAGCTAGATGAGCCGGTGGATCGTTCTTGGAAACGATCCGCGCCGCGGGAGGGCGCCATGGCGACGACGATCACGGACGGGGACGGCGCCGACGATCTCGTGCACCGCTCCGGCATCGAGCCGCTGGTCTATTTCGGCAACGGCGGCGCCGACCGGGTGCGCGGCTTCACGCTGGACGACGAGCTTTATGGCGGGCTCGGACGCGACTCGCTGTCGGGCTGGTCCGGCGCCGATCTGATCGACGGCGGCGACGAGGTCGACATCGCCGGCTACGCGACGGTCAACCAGCAGGTCGGCGTCACGCTCGACATGTCCACCGGCATCGGCTCCGGCGGCGATGCGCAGGGCGACATGCTGATCTCGATAGAAATCATCGAGGGCTCTCCCTTCGACGACGACATCGACGGCGCCGACGTTCTGATCCGCGCGGACGGCAACGGCGGCGACGACATGATCCGTCTGTCGGGCACGGACCAGGCCGCCTACGGCGACGACGGCGACGACACGCTCGACCTGAGCGAGGGGTTCGGCGGCTCCGCCTGGGGCGGCGACGACGACGACACCCTGATCGGATCGGAGCATCTCGACCGCCTCTTCGGAGGGTTGGGCAACGACGTGCTCTATGCCGGCGGGGGCGTGGCGGAGGTCCTGACCGGGGGCGACGGCGACGACACGATGTTCGGCACGCCCGAAAACGACACGCTCTATGGCGGCCGAGGCGCCGACACGTATTGGGGCGGCGGCGGGCTCGACATGGTCTGGGTCGGGCAGCAGGACCGGTCCGAGGGCATGGTCATCGACCTCAACGGCGGCCTCTCTTCCGGCGGCGATGCGGAGGGCGACAGCTTCAACGGCATCGCCACGCTCTTCGGCATGACGGCGTTCGACGACGTCGTGCTGGGAAACGCGCTCGACAACGATCTGGTGGGCGGCGACGGGAACGACCGGCTGGAGGGCGCGGACGGCGACGACCGGATGCGCGGCGGCTTCGGCGACGACACGCTTTACGGCGGCGGCGACGACGACAGCATCGACGGCGACCAGGGCTCGGACCTGATCCGGGGCGGCGAGGGCGACGACTTCATCCGCAACGGCTCCGGCCTCGACACCGTCTATGCCGGGGCCGGCGAGGACACGCTGGAGGCCGGCAGCAGCTGGACCGAGCCGGGCCAGGACCCGGCCGGGCGCCAGCTGATCGACGCGGGCGGCGACGACGACCAGGTGACCGTCTTCGGCGGGGCGGTCGACTTGCTGGCGGGCGGCGGGAACGACACCGTCTTCTTCTGGTCCGGTTTCGGCGACCCCGGCGACGCGACGCTGGACGGCGGGGACGGCGAGGACACGCTGCGCCTCGACGTCCAGCGCTACACCGTGGACCGAGAGGCGGGCGTCGCCACGTGGCAGTCGAGCGAGGGGCTGCGCAAGGTGACGTTCCTCAACTTCGAGGTCGTGGTCTCGGGCAATGAATCGGCCTGGAACGGCGATGCCGGCGACAATTCGCTGACGCTGAGCCCGGGCGTGACCTACGCGGCCGACGGCAAGGGCGGGCAGGATGAGGCGCGCTTCGGCGACGGGGCCGGCGACGCGGCCATCGACCTGCGCGAGGGAGAGATCGCGGGCGGCGGCTTCAACGGCAGCACGCTCAAACGCATCGAGGAGATCGTCGCGGGCGCCGGCGCGCAGACCGTGACCGGCCGCGACGTGAACGAGTTCGTGGACCTGGGCGCGGGCGACGACACGGCGGTCCTGAACGGCGGCAACGACATCTTCATGGGCGGTCCCGGGGCCGACGTCTACGACGGCGGCAAGAAAGAGGACATCGTCATCTACGGCGAAAGCGACGGCGGCGTGACGGTCAACCTCGCGCGCGGCCGCGGGTCCCGCGCCGACGCGGCCGGCGACCGGATTTCCGGCATCGAGAACGCGATCGGCAGCCCCCACCACGACAAGCTGACCGGCGACGACGGCAACAACCTGCTCTACGGCCTCGATGGCGACGACACGATCTGGGGCGGCGGCGGCAAGCGCGACGTGCTGCTGGGGGACGGCCGGTTCGTGAAGAACGGGCTCAAGTCCAAGTTCTTCACCAACGACGGGATCGGCGACGACGTGATCTACGGCGGCGCCGGCTTCGACCGCATCCTCGGCGGCGCCGGGGCCGACACGCTGGAGGGCGGCGGAGACGCCGACCATGTCTTCGGCGGCCTCGGTGAAGACCGGGTCATCGGCGGCGCGGGCCACGACCTTCTGGAAGGCGGAGACGGCGTCGACGAGCTTTTCGGCGGCGCCGGCCGGGACAGGCTGCGCGGCGGCGACGAGGCCGACACGCTTTCGGCCGGAGGAAAGGCCGACACGCTCGAAGGCAACGGCGGCAACGACGTCATGCGCGGCGGCGGCGGCGCCGACACCATGCGCGGCGCCTCGGGCGACGACCGCATGTTCGGCGGAGCCGGCGAGGATCGGATCGAGGGCGAGCTCGACGCGGACAAGCTGTTCGGCGGCTCTCGCGACGACCACCTGATCGGCGGCCGAGGCGACGACACGCTGCGCGGCGGCTCGGGCGCGGACAAGCTGTGGGGCGGCGAGGACCAGGACGCGGTCGACTATTCGGGCGGCAAGCAGGGCGTCTCCCTGCGGCTCAAGACCAAGGGCGGCGCGGCGAGCGGCGGCGAGGCCGAAGGCGACAGCATCTTCGCGGTGGAGGACGTCGTCGGCTCGCAGGGCGCGGACCGCATCGTCGGCGACGACGACAAGAACACCCTGCGCGGCGAAGGCGGCGCCGACCGGCTGAACGGGCTGAAGGGCGACGATTCGCTGGTGGGCGGCGCCGGCGACGACACGCTGGTGGGCCTGCAGGGCGACGACGGCCTGCGCGGCGACGCGGGGCGCGACGTCTTCGTCTACCGCCCCAACTCGCAGGTCGACCGGATCGTCGATTTCGCCCCGTCGCAGGACAGCGTGCGCCTGCTGGGCTTCGCCCAGGCCCCCGACATCGCCGCGCTGGCCCGCGACGGGCCCGACGGGCTGGAGGTGGCGTTCGACGCGTCGTCGCGCCTGATCTTCGAAGGCTTCACGCTGGCCACGCTAGACCTGACCGACCCTACGGTGATCGACGCCGTCTTCGTCTGAGGCTTTGCCAAGCGGGCGACGTCGGGGCAGACTGCGGCGTCCAGCCAAGGAGCCCGCCCATGAACGCCCCCGCGAAGATCGAGCGCCGCCCCTCCGTCTGCCCGCATGACTGCCCGTCCGCCTGCGCGCTGGACGTGGAGGTGCTCGACGGCTCCCGCATCGGCCGCGTGCGCGGCGCCAAGGACCAGAGCTACACCGACGGCGTGATCTGCGCGAAGGTGGCGCGGTATCAGGAACGCATCCACCACCCCGACCGACTGACCCACCCCATGCGCCGCGTCGGCGCCAAGGGCGAGGGCAAGTGGGAGAGGATCGCCTGGGACGACGCGCTGGACGAGATCGCCGCGCGCTTTCTGGCCGCCGAGGCGGAGCATGGGGCCGAGACCGTCTGGCCCTATTACTACGCCGGCACCATGGGCCTGGTCATGCGCGACGGCATCAACCGGCTGCGCCATGCCAAGAAGTATTCGGGCTTTCTGTCGACGATCTGCGTGAACATGGCCTGGGGCGGCTACGTCGCCGGCACGGGCAAGCTGGCCGGGTCCGACCCGCGCGAAATGGCGCTGGCCGATTGCGTTGTGATCTGGGGCACCAACGCCGTGCACACCCAGGTCAACGTGATGCATCACGCGACCAAGGCGCGGAAGACGCGCGGCGCCAAGATCGTGGTCATCGACATCTACCGCAACGCCACGGTCGATCAGGCCGACATGGGCCTGGTGCTCAAGCCCGGCACCGACGGCGCGCTCGCCTGCGCCGCCATGCATGTGCTGTTCCGCGAGGGGCTGGCCGATCGCGACTACCTCGCCGAACACACCGACGCGCCCGACGAGCTGGAGGCGCATCTGGCGACGCGCACGCCCGAATGGGCGTCCGGCATCACCGGGCTGAGCGTCGAGGAGATCGAAGAGTTCGCCCGCCTCGTTGGCTCCACCCCGCGCACCTATTTCCGCCTCGGCTACGGCTTCTCGCGCCAGCGCAACGGCGTGACGAACATGCATGCGGCGCTGAGCCTGGCGACCGTGACCGGGTCCTGGAAGCATGAGGGCGGCGGCGCGTTCCACAACAACGGCGGCGTCTACGCGTGGAACAAGGCGGCGATCGAAGGGCACGATCTGCGCGATCCCTCGGTGCGCATGCTGGATCAGAGCCAGATCGGACGGGCGCTGACCGGCGATGCGGAGGCGCTGCGCGGCGGTCCCCCGGTGACGGCGCTGCTGATCCAGAACACCAACCCCATGAGCGTCGCGCCCGAGCAGCGCCTGGTGCGCGAGGGCTTCGCGCGCGAGGACCTCTTCACCGTCGTGCACGAGCAGTTCATGACCGAGACGGCCGAGATGGCCGACATCGTCCTGCCCGCCACCATGTTCATGGAGCATGACGACGTCTATTCCGGCGGCGGCCACCAATACGTGATGCTCGGCGCCAAGCTGGTCGATGCGCCGGAGGAATGCCGCAGCAACCACGAGGTGATCCAGGCCCTGGCCGAACGGCTGGGCGCGGAGCATCGCGGCTTCGCCATGACCCCGCGGGAGCTGATCGACCGCACCCTGCGCGACAGCGGCCATGGCACGCTGGAGGCGCTGGAGACCGGCTGGCACGACGCGCAGCCGGACTTCCGCGAGGCGCATTTCCTGGACGGCTTCGCCTGGCCGGACCGCAAGTTCCGCTTCAAGCCGGACTGGTTCGCCGCCGGCATCCCCAAGGACGTGCCCATGGGGCCGTGGCGGGACATGCCGGCGCTGCCGGATCATTGGGACGTGCTGGAGGCGGCCGATTCGGAGCATCCGTTCCGACTGGCCACCTCGCCGGCGCGCCACTTCCTCAACTCGACCTTCACCGAGACGTCGTCGGCCGAGCGGGAAGGCGGCCCGAGCCTGATGCTGGGCCCGGACGATGCGGCGGAGATCGGCGTGGAGGACGGCGCGGCGCTGTCGATCGGCAACCGGCGCGGCGAGGTGACGCTGACGGCCCGCGTGGTCGACGGCCTGCGCCGCGGCGTGGTGATCGCCGAGAGCATCTGGCCGAACAAGGCGCATGCGGGCGGCGAGGGCATCAACACGCTGGTCGGCGCCGATCCGGTCGCCCCCTTCGGCGGCGCCGCCTTCCACGACGTCGCCGTCTGGGCGCGCCCGGTCTGACCCAGGCGTCGCGGCGAAGATCTCGGTGTTCCGCGCCAGCTGGGTCGTCGAAAGCGTCAGGGCTCGCAGGCACGGCCGCAGGACGCGCGCAGCGACCGGCGAAGCCGGCTCGGCCTCGAGGCCCCGCCGGACTGGGCATTGAACGCCGGGCGTCGACTCGGCGAGCGCTCGCCAGAGACCGGCCCTGGCGGCCTTCTCGGCCGAACAGCGTCGCCCTATCAGCAAACGCAACGCCGCAGGTTCCGCAGAACCCGCCCGCTGGCTGTGCGCTGACACCACATTCTGCAGTAACCGGAAGATGCCGGAGGATCTCGGAAGATATTGGATCGGTTGGGGAAACCGGCGGATCGGCCGAGGGCGTCAAAGTTGCAGTGACGCGCACGTCATGGGGCGATCAGGCATCGGCGCGGTTCGTTTGAACGATGCGGGCAACCGAGGGGGCGCGGTGTTCAAGTCCCGTTCGAACAACGGTTATTCGGGGCGCGACGGCGCTTCGATTAGCGGTTGAAGGCGTTTCGCGGGGGGCTGGAAGTGGGACCTTCGGGTCCCAGTTTCGTTTCAGGGTCCCACTTCCCGATTTCGCGTTTGAATTCAGACGCATGACCCTTCGCGCCTGGTGTTCATGCATCTAAACAAGTGGGACCCTTTTCAGCCGTTTTCGGGAAGTCTGCGGGCCTCCCAATCGACCGAAGCGAAGGCGATGAAGTGGGCGAGGAGCCGCTCGTGCAGGCGAACCTCGCAGGCGTCCCCCTGGCGGTTTGAGGCGAAGGCGACCTCGTTGTGCGCCATGATGTCGAGGGCGCGGTAGACCGGCGGTTCCCGCATTTCGATTTCCAGCATCTGGTCCTGGACGCGGATCGGATCGAAGGCAGCTCCGGCGCGGACGATCTCCCGCTCCAAGGTGATGAAGGCGTCCGCCAGAGACCGATGGAGGGTCGCTTTCTGCGAAGCCTGGACGACCAGCTCGATCACCTGAGCCGCGACGACCGTGCCCGACGCCCAGAGGGGAAGCCAGGCGGGACCGGATGCGAGGAGCGATCCCGCCGCGGTCGTGCCCGCCGCGAGCGAAACGGCCGAGGCGATCTTGGCGAGAAGCTGGAAGAAGCGCATGCGGTAGATGTGATACCGGGTCGAGCGGCGGCAGTCCGCCAACTGACCCTCGCGGTCCAACTGCTCGTCGTGTTCAGCCGCCATCATCGTCGCCCTTCGGTTTCGGATCGCTGCGGCGGGGCGAGACCGAACGGGAGATCTCGGTGGAGTTCCGCTGGTCTTGGAAGCGCTCTCCGCGCCTTTCGTCCCGGCCCCGCGATTTTTCGAGATCCTTGTCGTCTCGGCGAGGACCGCCGCCGTCGCGTCGCTTGTCGCTCATGTCTTACCCATCAGTGTTTAAGAAATAGCCCCCGAAGGCTTTCAATCCGCGAGGAGATCGTTCGCCTCAGCGGCGCGGCGGGTCTGGAAGCAGTGAGTGTCCAACTCGACCCCTGACTTCGAAGAGATCTCGTGTCGGTTCCCCTCGATCATCAGGTTGAGCATCGGCGCGAAGCCGAGGTCGTCCACGGGCACCTTGCGCTCAATGAAGGCCTGCGCTTTCGCCGAGTCGACTTTGAAGTCGCAGACCGTCTCGGAGGCGATGACGACGGAAAGCTCTGTCGCGACCTGCATGGACGCAAGGCTATTCGCCTGCGCGGCGACGGGAATGAGGACGGCGAGAGCGATGAGGCGGCGGAGCATGGTCGGTCCTTTGACAGGTGGCGTCACGCTGCAGTTTATTCACCTTCCGTCAACCGAGCGCGAAAGCCGGCGGCGACGGACGAAATCGCATCGGCAGCCTTCAAGAACTCTTCGTTCGACTGCTTCAAAACGCGCGCGCGCTCGACGATCTGTTCGGCCGTCGCCCCAACGGGAAGATCCAGCGCGCGCGCGATCATGGCCATGTCTGGCTCCGGGGAAACATACTCCTCAGGTTCGCGCGGCGCTGGGCGGCGGGGCCAGTCTCGGAGGCGTGCGGCCTGCTCGCCCGGGGCGCCGTCGATGACGTGGGTGATCCACCACAGCTCGGAAATGGTGTCGGCGCGCAGGCGGTCCTCCATCTGCTGAAGGCCGCGGCCAGCTGTCAGCTCCGCCCAGCTGCGCATGATCAGGAAGTCGCCGTCGATGCTGGAGAGCAGGGCCATGCGGCCCCCGACCTCGCCGGCGCGGTAGACGACGCGCCGGCCCTGCGCAGGCGTCTCCTCCGGCGCGACCAGGAGGACGTCGCCGTTGTGGATGCCTTCCGGCTTCATGCCGTCGCCCAGGGCGATCATGTAGGCGGAGCCCTCGTGTTGCCGACGGGGTGGCGAGGGCAGTTCGTTCGAGGGCGGATCGGGGGGGCGTCCAGCAAAGGCGGCGCGGGCAAAGCCGAGGAAGGGGAGCGGCGGGCCGTGCCAGTCGGCGGGAGCGGGTTCGTGAAATCCACGGGTCTCAAGCGCCACGTCACGTGGTGGACCGAAGTAGAACTCCAGCCCCAAGACATCCGCCAGTCCCGCCAGCTTATCTGCTGTGGGCACGTTGCCCCGTTTGATATCGCGGATCAGGCCGTCGTGACCGACCACCGCCTCGGAAGCAGCGCGCGCGGATAGCCCTCTCGTCTCCAGCGCCGATGCGATTTCGCGCTGGAGGAGGTTGTTGGTCGCCGCGCGCACGTCAGTCCGCCTCATGCCCGTTGGTATAAATCCATATCGTGATTTTAGCGTGAGAGAAATCTATCTTGAATGGCGCGAGCGATATATATATCGTCCCGTCATGGTCGAACGCGAAGACATCCTTCTAGAGCTGAGCAGCCGCTTCGGAGCCTTCAAGGCGGTTGGGCCTTCACGGGTCGGCGCGCTGGTTGGTTGCGACGGCAACTTCTTCAAGGACATCGCAGGCCGAGATGATCGCCCGCCGCGGAGCGTGCGGCGAGCGACGTTCGAAAGGGTCGTCCAGGAGTTCTCAGACATCTGGCCGGCCGCCCTCGAATGGCCCGCCGACATCCCTCGCCCGACCCCCACCAAGCGAGAGGCCGCCTGATGGCCTGCCTCGCCCTGCGCACGGGCCTGCGCACCCAACCCCAAAGGAGGACGACATGACCCGCATCACCAAGCCGGAGAGGCGCCCCAGCTTCCCGGATCCCCGCTTCGAAAACCTGGCCAGCATGCGGCGCTGGCATGCCCGGCGCGCCCGAGCGACCGAGGCCGCGACGATGCTGGGCCTCGCCGCCGGCGGCATCGCCATGGGCGCCGCGCTGCTGCTGATCGTCCTCAGCGTCGGGGGGGCGTGATGAAGGCCCCGAAACGGCCCACCAGGGCCAAGACCTGGGAAGCGATCATCGGCACGACGGCGGGCTACAGTCTGAACGTGATGATCTGCGCCGGGCTGCTGACGCTGGCGGCGGTCGCCGCCTTCGTCGCTTTCCTCCTCGCGCCCTTCATCGCCTGGGTGATGCCGTGAACGGGGGGCAGCCGAGGCGCCGCGGTCCGACGCTGCACGAGACCGTGGCGGCCATGCTGGAGCATGGCCGCGCGGCCCAGCTCGCCAGGGCCGAGGCGGAGCGCTGCATGGCCGACTTGGATTTCGAAGGGGTGGCCGGCGCGCGAGATCGCTACAGCGCGGCCAAGGAAGCGCTCTTCAACGCCGTCGATGCGCTGATCCTCGCCGGCTGGGACGGCTGGTTGACCGCCGGGGCCAGCCTGGCCGGTTCTCCGGCGCCCACCGATCCACGTCTCCGGCCGCCGGGGGCCTGACCTCATGCCCGGCTCGATCCACGCGGCGAGCGTCGAAACCTCGCCCCGCCTCCAGCGCGTCCTGCGCGTGCTGGAGGACGGGGGCGAGCATTCGACCTTCGACATCATCCGCGAGGCGCAGGTGGCGGCCGTGAACGCAGCGGTGGCCGAGCTGCGGGCGGCGGGCGCCGAGATCGAATGCCGGCAAGGCCAGGAGCGCGGCCAGAAGCGCTTTTTCTACAAGATGACGAAGGGACCCGACGCATGATCACCCTCCGCAACGAAGGCCAGCCGGTGCCGGTCGAGCGCATCCTTGTGGGCGAGCGCCTGCGGCCGGTGCGCGAAGAGGGCGTCGAGGCGCTGCTGCGGTCGATCAGCGATCTGGGCGACATGACCGACGCGATCCTGGTGCGGCGGCTGCAGGGCGACGACGAGCACGATTGGGAGCTGATGGCCGGCGGCCATCGGCTGGAGGCGGCGCGGCGCCTGGGCTGGGACACGATCCGGGCGCGATGCTACGAGTGCTCGGTCGAGGAGGCGCGGCTTTTCGAGATCGACGACAACGTTGCGCAGTCCGGCCTGACGCCGCTGGACTTCGCGGTGTTCATGGCCGAGCGCAAGCGCGCCTATGAAGCCATTCACCCCGAAACGCGACATGGTGGAGACCGTATGTCGCGGAAATTCCAACAGGAAAAGCAAGACCGCATCTTGCCGTTTTGCTCGGCTGCGGCGGGCGTCTGGGGGAAAAGCAGGAGTGCCATCGAGCGCGCGGTAGGGGTCGGGTCCTTGTTGGACGATGCTGCCGTAGACCAACTGCAGGCCGCCGGCCGGACGCTGACATTCGTCGACCTCAAGGCGCTGTCGAAGCTGCCGGCGATGGATCAACGGCGCGTCGCCGCGACGCTGGTGCAAGATCCCAGGGCCAACGTCGCGAAGGCGCAGGCCGCGCTGGGCAAAGCGCCGCGCAAGGCGCTGGAAAACCCCGAGGACGACGCCGCCGCAAAGCTCGTGGCGCAGTTCGAGCGGGCCAAGAAACCGGTTCGGCGGCGCGTCCTGCGCACGCTGATGGAGCGTCACCCGGCGTTGTTCCTGGAGCTGGCGGGGGCCGGCGAAGCGTGAGCCGCCCCGAACCCTCCCACGCCTGGCTGAGCGCGGCGGAGATCGCCGAAGCGAAGCTGCCGGACGTTCCTGCCACGAAGCGCAAGGTGAATGCCCTTGCCGAGAGGGCGGGCTGGAAGCGCGACGGCGACCGCGCGCGCAAGCGGGACGGTCGGGGCGGCGGCTGGGAGTTTCACTACACGCTGCTGCCCCTGGCGGCGCAGCGCCGGCTGCAGGCCGCGCCGAAGGCTCCGGCGCCGGCGACCGCGCCCAAGGGCGTCGAGGTTTCGCCCTGGCAACGCTTCGAGGCGGCGACGCTGGGCGCCCGCGGCAAGGCGACGTCGCGGCTGGAAGCGCTGGCCGACGTGGATCGCCTCGTCGAGGCGGGCCTGACCAAGGACGAGGCGGTGCGCGAGGTCGCCGCGGACCGGAGCGTTTCCGCGCGGTCCATCTGGAACTGGTTCAAGCTGGTCGAGGGCGCGCCGCGCGAGGACTGGCTGCCCCTGCTGCTGCCCGGCCATGTCCGCGGGCCGCGCGCGGCGAAGCGCCAGGAGATCGACGGCGATTTCTGGGATGCGTTCCGCGCCCATTACATGCGCCAGGCCCAGCCTTCCTTCGCGACCGCGTTCCGGCAGACCGCCGCGGTGGCCGCGAAGGAAGGCTGGGCCATACCGCCCGAGCGGACGTTTCAGCGGCGGTTCTTCGAGGCGACGCCGAAGCTTGCCATCGTGCTGGCGCGCGAGGGGGTGGATGCGGTCAAGCGCCTTTACCCGGCCCAGCGTCGCGTGAAATCGCACCTCCACGCCCTGGAGTGGGTGAACGCCGACGGCCATCGGTTCGACGTCATGGTGAAATGGCCCGACGGGACCATCGGGCGTCCCCAGATGATCGCGTTCCAGGACGTCTACAGCGGCAAGTTCCTGAGCTGGAACATCGATCAGACGCTGCATTCCATGGGCGCGATGATGGCGTTCCGGGACGTGATCACCGACTACGGCGTGCCAGACCATTGCCTGTTCGACAACGGACGCGAGTTCGCCGCCAAGCTTCTGACCGGCGGCGCCCCGACGCGGTTCCGGTTCAAGGTCCGGTCGGACGAGCTGCCGGGCGTTCTGACCGCGCTGAACGTCCAGGTGCATTGGGCGACGCCCGCGCATGGCCAGGCCAAGCCCATCGAGCGGGCGTTCCGCGACATCGCCGACAGCGTCGCCAAGCATCCGGCGATGGGGCGGGCCTACACCGGCAACCATCCCGGCGCGCGGCCCGAAGACTTCCGCGGGGCGGTGGACCTCGACGTTTTCGAGGACGTTCTGGCCCAAGGCATCGCCGAGCATAACGCCCGCCAGGGGCGCCGCAGCGAGACCGCGGCCGGACGCAGCTTCGACGAGACGTTCGCCGAGAGCTTCGCCGCCGCGCCGATCCGCGTCGCGTCCGAAGAGCAGCGCGCGCTGTGCATGATGGCCGCCGACGGCGTGCGCGCCCAGAACCCCAACGGCCAGATCAACCTGCACGGCAACACCTACTGGGATCACTGGATGGTGGAGCATGCGGGGCGGCGCGTGGTGGCGCGCTTCGACCCGGCCGATCTGCAGGCGGGACTGCACGTCTATTCCACGGACGGCGTCCGCCTGGGCTTCGCCAAGTGCTTCGAGGCGGTGGGCTTCGACAGCCTGGACGGCGCCCGCGAGCACAACCGCGCCCGGCGCGCCTACCTGCGCCACGTCAAGGCCGCGGACGAGGCGCAGCGGCGCATGAGCACCGCTGAGCTGGCGGCGCTGATGCGCGCCGACGCGCTGGCGGACGGCGAGACGCCGCCGCGGCCGAAAGTGGTCCGCGCGATGTTCGGAACAGGCGGCGCCGCAGCGGCGGTCGCCGCGCCGTCGCCGCAGGCGGCGATGTCGCCGCGCGAGGCGGACGAAGCCTGGAGGAACGGCCTGCTGCGCCTGGTCGAGGAGCGGCGGGACGAAGAGTGAGGGGCGGCCCGGGCCGGCCGCCCCTCGGTGTGGAAGCTCAGAATGGAGGACAGACCCCATGAGCCCCCTTGATACGTTGCCGGAGGACGAATGGATGGACAAGCCCGAAGGCTTGCGGGAGCAGCTGCGGCTGCGGATGGAGGCGGACGGCCTGGGCCTGCGCGACGCGGCGTCGCGCATCGGGAACATGTCGTCCGCGACGCTCAGCCAATGGCTGAACGACAAGTATCAGGGCGACAACGCCAGGGTCGAAACCAAGGTCCGGCAGTTCCTCAACGCGGCGAAGGAGCGGGCGGCCAAGGCCGCCATCGGCCTGGACGATCCCGATTGGCAGCCCACGCCGACCGGCCTGCAGATCGAGGCGGCGCTTCAGCAGGCGCAACACTTCCCCGACCTGGTGGTGTTCGCCGGCGCGCCGGGGACCGGCAAGACCGTGACCGCCCACGCCTACCGACAGCGCAACCCGAACGTCTACTACGCGATGATGTCGCCGGACACGACGAGCCCCAACACGATGATGCGGGAGTTCGCCCAGGCGATGGACCTGAAGGTGGGCAACCCGGCTCAGCTGCGCCCGGCGATGGGCGAGCGACTGCTCGACACCGGGGCGCTGATCATCGTCGACGAGGCGCAGCACCTGAACAAATCGGCGCTGGACATGGCGCGCAGCCTCTTCGACCGCTACGGCGTCGGCATCGCGTTCCTGGGCAACCACGGTTTCTTCGCCGGAACGCTCAGCTCCAACGGCCGCGACAGCTTCGCTCAGTTCTTCAGCCGCGTCGGCGCCCGCCTTCGGGTGGATCGGCCGAACGAAGGCGATGTGAAGATGATGCTGGACGCCTACGGGGTGGCGGACGCGCAGGATCGCAAGCTGCTGGTCAGCATCTCGCTCAAGCAGTGGGGCCTGCGCGGCCTGCAGCGCACCGTACGCCAGGCGCGGATGCTGGCGCATGGGCGCGAAGAACCGGTCGGCCTGGACCATTACCGCACCGCCTGGGCGCGCCTCAGCTCCGGGGGGGCGGCGGAATGAGCGGCCCGGACGATCCCGCAGTGCAGACCGTGCAGTTCGTCGTGGACGGTCAGCTGACGGAGCCGGCGCTTTGGCGCAACGACCCGCAGCTGCAGCGCATGCTGCTCGTTCCGGTGCGGCGCCTGGCCGCCAAGGGCGCCGCCAAGGTGCTGGCTGCCGGCGAGCGCGGCGCCCTCGCCGTCACCCTCGACGAGACCATGGCCATGGCCGTGCTGCTGGAGCGGCTCGGCCTGTTCGCACCGTCCGATGAAACGGCCGTGAAGGCCGCTTCGACCCACGTTTGAAGGAGGACTGAACGATGGATCGCGAGATCCCCGACGGCTACATGATGGATGCCCGCGGCGCCCTCATTCCCGTGGCCAAGGTGAAGCCCCAGCACAAGCTGGAGGATGCCCTGGTGCTGGAGCTGCACGACGCCGCGCGTGCGATTTCCGACGAGCTCGCGGTCTTCAAGGCCCGGGCGTTCCGGGAGGTGCAGACCTTCCGCGAGATCGTGGCCGAGGAATACGGCGCCTCGGTCGGCGGCCGGAAAGGCAACGTCACCCTGCGCAGCTATGACGGCCGCCTGGAGATGCAGGTTGCCGTGGGCGAGACGCTGAGCTTCGGCCCCGAGCTGCAGGTCGCCAAGACGCTGATCGACGAGTGCATCATGGCCTGGAGCGAGGGCGCGAACGACAACCTGCGCGTGCTGATCGACCAGGCGTTCCAGGTGAACAAGGCCGGGCGCATCGACACCCACCGGGTGCTGGCCCTGCGCAACCTGGAAATCGACGACGAGCCTTGGAAGCGGGCCATGGACGCGATTTCGGACGCGGTCCGGGTGGTCGGCTCCAAGAGCTACGTGCGGTTCTACCTGCGCAACCCCGAAGACGACAGCCGAGTTGCCATCCCCTTGGACATCGCCGCCGTCGATCTGCCTGTGGAGGACGCGGCATGACCGTTCTGCAGATCTGGACGACGGAAAAGGCCCAGATGGGGAACGGCCAGTTCGTGCTGGTCGAAACCGAGTTCGAGGACTTCGCCGTGGCCGCCAAGCACGTCGATGAAGGCGGCTCCGTTTGTGGAGCGCGGCTCTACACCCGCAGCGTTTCTCATATGGAGCAAGAGGTCGTTCGGCGACACCCGTCGATGATCGCGGCGGCGGCGATCCTGCGAATGGAGCTTCCCGGCTTCCGTTTGGTCGAGGGGGCAGACCGATGAGCGGGCTCTATCACCGGGGAACGCAGCTGCAGGTGCTGGCCGATGACTTCGTTCTGGCGACGGCCGAGCGCTTCGGCCGGGCGCCGGACGAGATCACCGGCCGTCGGCGCGACATGCCGTTGGCGCGGCAAAGGATGCTCGGCATGGTCGCCGCCACCAGCGCCCAGCATCTGAGCCTGACGGCCATCGGCCGCGCCTTCGACAAGGACCACACCACGGTCCTGCACGCCCGCAAGACCGTCGCTGACCAGCTCGCAGGCAAGCCTGAGGAGCGCGAGCACCTGGACGCCATTCGCGCGCGCGCCATCGAGCTGGCCATGCAGCGCATGAAGGCCGAGGGGGACGCGGCATGAAGGCGGCCCCCGATCTGAACCGGCTGCGGCGCCGGCTCTTCGCCGCGGTGCGGGAGCTTGGCCTCGACGAAGAGGGCCGCAAGGAAGCGATGTTCGCGTCCTGCGGCAAGGCCAGCACCCGCGACATGACCCCGGCGGACTTCGATGTCGTGCTCGCCCGCTTGCGCGAGCTGGGCGCCGGGTCGGCGCGGCCCAAGCGTCCGACGGAGCTTCGCGCCGACCAGCGCTTCATCTGGGTGCTGTGGCGGCTGTTGTCGGACAAGGGCGCGGTGCAGCCAGGGGCCGCCGCGCTGCGGGCCTTCATCGCCTCGCCCAACTTCACCCGCAAGTGGGGCGAGGCCGCCACCGACGTGCGCTTCCTCAGCATCGACCGGGCCCAGGACGTGATCGAGGCGCTGAAGGACATGTGCCGGCGCCACGGCATCAAGCTGGAGGGCGGGTGGTGAGCAAGCCGCGCCTCGGCGTCTCGGACCACGCGGTGCTGCGCTACCTGCAGCGCCGCTGGGGCGTGAACGTCGCGGCTCTGCGTCGGCGCATCGCGAAGGAGGCCGACGGCGCCCAGGCCTTTCGCGACCTTCCGTGCCGCAAGGTTTGCAAGGGCGGCGTCGCCTTCGTGATCGAAGGCGACAGGGTGGTGACCGTGCTGCCTCGCAACAAGGCGTCGGGTCGCAAAGGGCGCCGCCGGTGAGCTGGAGGCTCGACCTTCCCGGCCTGCTGGGCCAGGTGGCGGAAATCGCGGGCGAGGCGGCGGCGGTGAAGCTGTGCCTCGCCCGCGGCGGGCATGAGCTGAACATCCCCTCCAAGGCCGCCGGATCGGAGCTTGCGCGGATCCTGGGCGACGACGCCGCGGCGGCCAAGGTGATCGCCGAGCTGGGTCCGGGCCGCGTGCGCGTGCCCATGGGCGGCTATCGCGGCCAGCAAGGCCGCCGGCGCGCCGGCATGCAGCTGATGCGCAACGGGGCCTCGAACGTCGAGGTCGCCCGCGCCTGCGACGTCTCGCTGCGCGCCGCGGAAAACTGGCGCGGCCAACTGCGGGCCGGCGCCGGCGCCTGCGATCATGGCGCGCAGGCCAGCCTCTTCGACCGTCAGGATTGACGTGACCGCCGGCGTCGCGGGACACTGACGCCGACCTCTCCGACATCGCCGAGCCCGAACCCCCCGAAAGACTTCGGGGGCGCATCGCGTTCGCGCCCGCGCGATCTTGCCGGCAACGGGCGAGCGATCCTCGCCCCATCACCCCCGGAGGATGCGCGCATGGATTGGATCGAGGCGGATCATTGGGCCGAGGTCGCCGAGGCGGACTGGCGCTGGGCGAATTTTTCGCCGCACGAGCTGGCCTGCCGCGGAACCGGCCAGCTGAAGGTGCATGTCCGCTCGCTGGACAGGCTCCAGCAGCTGCGCGACCGCCTGGGCGCGCCGATGATCATCACCTCGGCCTACCGCTCGCCGATGCACAACGCCCGCGTCGGGGGCGCCCGACGCAGCATGCACCTTCTGGGCCGGGCCTTCGACGTCAGCATGGCGAACCACGATCCGCGCGCGTTCGAGGCGGCGGCGCGCGAGGTCGGCTTCACCGGCTTCGGCTTCTACCCGAGCCAGGGGTTCATGCACATCGACACCCGCGGCTGGAGCATCACTTGGGGGACGCCGTTCCAGCCTCGCGGCAAGGAAAAGCGCTTCGCCCGCGAGACGCCGCACGGCGTCGAGGCCGGTGAGCGGGAGGATCTTGCGGCATGAGCATTCTGGCCACGCTGTTGGGCGGAGGCGGCAGCTCCGTCGTCACCGCCGCGGGCTCGGTCCTCGACGAGCTGGTGACTTCCGACGAGGAGGAAGGCCGCATCGAGGTGGAGAAGCTGCGCCTACGGCTGATGCCGGTGCTGGCCGCCTGGGAGGAGCGCAAGGCGCAGGCGCAGCACGGCTCGATCTTCGTGGCCGGCGCGCGGCCGGCGCTGATGTGGGTGGCGGCGGCGGGCGTGGCCTACTGCTGGCTGCTGCAGCCGCTGCTCGCGGTGATCCTGGGGCCGGAGGCGGCTCCGGCGCTGCCGGAGGCGCACCAGGAAAACCTGCTCTGGCTGACGGTCACCCTCTACGGCCTGCGCGGCGCCGAGGGCATGGCGGGCGCCAAGCGCAGCCGCATCGTCCGGGCGCCGAGCTGATGGGACTGGGTCCGACCGCCGGCGTCTTCGCCGGACACTTGGTGATCGTGGCCGCCGCGGTGCTGCTGATCTGCCGCTTCGTTCCGCTGGGCCGCGCCGCCATGGCCGGGGCGGTCCCCGGCCGGGTGCTGTCCGGGCTCGCCGTGTCGTCGATGCTGGTGGCCACCGTGGCGGTGGCGGAGGCGGTCTATTACGGCGCCGCCCGCATCTTGATCGATCACGGCGTGGATCTGTGGTCGCAGTATCCGGCGGTCTACCTGCTGCGGATCGCCGTGGCCGCGGCCTTGTGGTGGCACATGCCGATCTACTGGCGGTGGAGAGGCCTGCATGGGCGGGTGCTCCATCTGCGCTGCGCAGCCGAGCTGACGCTCTTCTTCGGCTTCTGGTTGCTCGCCTTTTCGGTGCTGCGATGAGCGCATTCGACTGGCTGCGCGCCTTCGACATCGTCACGGCCGTGGTCGGCGGCGGGCTGGCGGGCCTGGCCGGGCTGGTGCTGTGGATGATGCGGGCGCGCCGCGACATCAGCGACGAGATCAGCAAGGCGCAGATGGCGCCGGTGGAGCGCCTGTCGGCCGTGGAGGCCCGGCTCGAAGAGGTCGAGCGCAAGATCGAAAGCCTGCCCAACGCCCAGGACGTGACCCGGTTGTCCGGGCAGGTCGCCGACCTTCGGGTCCAGGTCGTGAAGCTGGAAGGGCATCTGGAGCGGCAGGACGAGCGCGACCGCTCGCTCGCCGAAGGCATTTCGCGGGTGGAAGCGACGCTGGCAATGCTGGTCGAGAACGAGCTGAAGGGAGCTTCGAATGTTTGAAGACACGATGCGCGAACACCGCCGGCTGGCCATCCTGCGCCACCTGGAGGCGTGCACCGACTACACGTCCAACGGATCGATCCTGATCGACATCTGCCGCGGCGTGGGCGTGCCCACGTCACATGACCAGCTGCGCACCGAGCTGGCCTGGCTGAAGGAGCAGGGCCTCGCCACGCTGGCCGATCACGGCGACTTCCACGTGGCCACCGCGACCCGCCGCGGCGTCGAAGCGGCGCTGGGCCAGGCGGTGACCCCCGGCGTCAAGCGGCCGAGCGCCGACTGATGCCGCCGCCCCGCAAGGTCGATCTGCTGCCCGAGGACGTGCGCGCCTGGCTGCAGGACGCCATGCGCCTGCGCGGCTTCGGCGATTACGAGGCCGTGACCGAAGAGCTGAACGGCATGCTGGAAGAGCGCGGCCTGCAGCTGCGCCTGGGCAAGTCGAGCGTTCACGCCTTCGGCCAGGATTACCGCGAGTTCGTGAAGGTGCAGGAAGAGGCCTCGGCCTGGGCCGAAGGCTGGCTGACCGACGAGGGGTTGGAGGGCGAGGCCAAGCGCCACGGCGTCCTCTTCCAGATGCTGACGGCCCTGGGCTTCAAATGGATGCGCGGGGCGATGGCGGGCGACGAGGGCGCCAACCCCGACGATCTGCAGAAGATGGGCCGCATGATGAAGGACGTCATGGCCTCGGCCGGCCTGCGCGAGAAGCTGATCGAGGAAGAGCGCCGCGGCCAGGCGAAGGCGCTGGAGGACGCGGTAGGCGCCGGCAAGATCGACGCCGCCGCCGCCCAGGCCGCCCGCGAAGCGATGGGGCTGGCGGGGTAATGCCCCGCCTGGTGCGCAACGACGTCGAGGCGGAAATCGCCTCCAGTGCGGCTCCGCTCTGCCGATCATGCACAGCGCCGCCTGAAGAAGGCGATGTCTACTGCTGGCAGTGCCGAAGCTACTGGGAGGACGTGGACGCCGGGCTGTGGTGCGAAACTGAAGAGGAGTTGGCGGGGTGATGCTGAAGGCCTTGGACACTAAGGTGATGGCCATGGTGCAGGCCGAAGTCCCGACGGGTTCGGTTTGGCGTCATGTGAAGAGCGGCGGGCGCTACATGGTCATCGGCTATTGCTGGCTTGAGGCGACGGCGCAGCCGGCCGTGCTCTACGCGAGAGACGAACCCGAAAGCGAGATCTGGGCGCGCGACGCCGCCGAGTTTCTCGACGGTCGGTTCGAAAGGGCGGAGGGCCGATAAGGTGGTCGCCTACTCGTTCCACAAGCGCTTCGCGGACGACGTCGAGGCCCTGATCAAGCGGCAGACGATCCGCGGTCAGCGCAAGCGGCATGCCCGCATCGGCGAGAACGTCCAGCTCTACCACGGCATGCGCACGCGCCAGTGCCGCAAGTTGGTGACGCCTGACCCGATCTGCATCGCCGTCGAGGCGTTGCGCCTGAAGGTTCCGACCAAGCTGGAGCCTTGCGTGATCTTCCAGCGAGGCGAGTTCGGTAACGTCACCGACGCCTTCGCGAAGGACGACGGCTTCGCAGGCGTCGAGGACTTCACCCGGTTCTGGTTCGACACGCATGGCCCCGGCGACTTCTACGGGGTGCTGATCAAATGGAAGCCCGCCAATGGCTGATGACGTTGATCTCTCGCCGGTCGCGACGGTCGCCGCGCAGCAGCTGCGCGGCCTGGTCGAAGGCATCGAGCGCCTCGAAGCAGAGAAGGCCGAGATCGGCGGCCGCATCAAGGAGGTCTACGACGAGGCCAAGGCCCTGGGTTTCGACGTGAAGACCCTGCGCACCCTGATCTCGATGCGGAAGAAGAAGCCCGAGGAACGCTCGGAGGAGGAAGCGATGCTGGATCTCTACATGAACGCCCTCGGGATGCTGCACGGATGAGCGAGCAAGAGATCGAGGCCGAGATCGCGGCAAAGAGGCTGACCGCGCCGCGGCTGACGCCCGCGCTGATCGATGCGTGCATCGTGGGCGAGCAGTTTCACAGGCTCCCCGGCACGACCGTCACGGTCTGCTGCCTGTCGCTGCGCAACGGCTTCGCGGTGATCGGCACCGCCGCCGCCGCCAGCGCCGAGAACTTCGACGAGGCCATCGGCCGAAAGATCGCGCGTGAAAACGCGCGCGAGCGCATCTGGGAGTTGGAGGGCTATCTGCTGCGCGAGCGTCTGGCCCATGGCGGCGACCTGGACGGGCGACAGGCCGAGGCCGAGGCCGGCCGCGAGGCGGCCGAGGCGGATCGCGACGACCTCGCGAAGCGGCTGGCGGCGCGTGACGCGGGATGAGCGCGGCGCCGGCGATCACCTTCTACGACTACCAGCGGCGCTGGCTGAACGACAACAGCCGCTTCAAGATCGGGATGATGAGCCG
>JBCBYE010000151.1:0-8322 GCA_039816075.1 Pseudomonadota bacterium
ACCAACCTGCCCGTGGCGCGCGAGGACGAGGACGACCAGGTCTTCCGCTCCGCCCGCGAAAAGAACCGCGCGATCATCGAGGCCATCGCCGACGCGGTGCGCCGCGGCCAGCCGGCGCTGGTGGGCACCACCTCCATCGAAAAGTCCGAAGAGCTGTCGGCCCTGCTGCGCCGCCCCGAGGCGCTGAAGGACACCGCCGCGTTCCTGCGCGCCCAGGCGGAAAAGCTGACCAAGGCCAAGGAGGCGGACGCCAAGGCCCAGATGCTCGACACCGCCGGGTTCCTGGAGAAGAACGCCGCCGCCGGCCTGCCGCACGAGGTTCTGAACGCCCGCCACCATGAGCGGGAGGCCTTCATCGTCGCCAAGGCCGGCATCCCCGGCGCGGTGACCATCGCCACGAACATGGCCGGCCGCGGCACCGACATTCAGCTCGGCGGCAATCTGGACATGATGGCGCGCGAGGTCGCGGCCGAGCGCGGCGTCGACGACGCCGAGGCGCTGGAGGCCATCGCCGCGGAGCTCGCGCCCCAGGTCGAGGCGGACAAGCGCCGCGCGCTGGAGGCCGGGGGCCTCTGGGTCATCGCCTCCGAACGCCACGAAAGCCGGCGCATCGACAACCAGCTGCGCGGCCGGTCGGGCCGCCAGGGCGATCCGGGGCGCACGTCCTTCTTCCTCAGCCTCGACGACGACCTGATGCGCATCTTCGGCTCCGAACGAATGGAGAAGATGCTGACCACGCTGGGCCTGGAAGAGGGCGAGGCCATCGTCCACCCCTGGGTCAACAAGGCGGTGGAGAAGGCGCAGGGCAAGGTCGAGGCGCGCAACTTCGACATGCGCAAGAACCTGCTGAAATTCGACGACGTCATGAACGATCAGCGCAAGGCCATCTTCGGCCAGCGGCTGGAGATCATGGAGGCGGAGGACGTCTCGGAAACCGTGCGCGAGATGCGCCACCAGCTCGTCGACGACCTGGTGGCCGAGCACGTGCCCGAGCGCGCCTATTCCGACCAGTGGGACGTGGAAGGGCTCTACGCCAAGACGCTGGAAAGCTTCGACAAGGATCTGCCGGTCATCGCCTGGGCGCAGGAAGAGGGCGTCGACGACGAGGTGCTTCGGGAGCGCCTTTGCAGGGCCGTGGACGAACAGGCTGCGACGAAGGCGGTGCAGTTCGGCACGGAGCAGATGCGCTTCCTCGAAAAGCAGGTGCTGCTGCAGACCATCGACCAGCATTGGCGCGAGCATCTTGTGCAGCTGGAGCATCTGCGCTCGGTCATCGGGTTCCGCGGCTATGCGCAGCGCGACCCGCTGAACGAGTACAAGTCCGAGGCCTTCGCGATGTTCGAGGGGCTGTTGGGCCGTCTGCGGCGCGACGTGACGTCGCTGCTCAGCCGCCTGCAGCCCATGCCGCCCGAGGAGATCGCGCGGCGCGAGGCGGCGAAGCGCCTCGCCGCGCTGCAGGCCGCCGGCCTGACGGCCGCGGCCGAGGCCGCCGCGGCCGCCATGAGCGAGGCGCTGGAACCGGCGCTGGAAGGGGCCGGCGCCCCGGCGCCCCGGCCCGCGGCAGAGCCTGCGCCCGCGCCGCGTCCCGCGGCGGCGCGCAGCCCGGCGCTCGACCCCGACGATCCCTCCACCTGGGGCAAGGTCGGCCGCAACGAGCCGTGCCCCTGCGGCTCGGGCAAGAAGTACAAGCACTGCCACGGCGCGCTGAACTGACGTTCGACGCGCACGGCCACGGTCGCGCCAGAC
This sequence comes from Pseudomonadota bacterium, assembly GCA_039816075.1. Taxonomy (GTDB): domain Bacteria; phylum Pseudomonadota; class Alphaproteobacteria; order Rhodobacterales; family Rhodobacteraceae; genus Albimonas. The sequence goes on from JBCBYE010000151.1 coordinate 1,747, forward strand.
CGGGCAAGGGGCGTCCAGCCGCCACCGGGCGCCCTTGAAGCGTTCGGCTGGGCGGGTCGGCGCCGCGCCAGGGGCGCGACGCGATGTTTTGCAGGATCGTCAGGCGGCCCCGCGCCGGCGCGTTGCGGCGTTGATGCCGGCCAGGCCTGTCAGCAGAATCGCCAGATCTTCAGGCAGCGGAACGTCCGCGCCGCCCGGCGGAACGGCGCCGCCGCCCCCGCCGCCGATGGGATCCGGAGGTCCGCCGACGACGAATATGAAGGGCCTGCACGTGCCGATCACGAACGGTTCGTAGTCGAACGCCTCGGCAACGACCTCCCAGGCGCCGGGGGCGGAGCGATCGACGATTTCGTTGGAGCCTCCGAAGATGCCGCAGCCGCACAGAGCAACTGCGCCAGAGCAGGAACCGTCGAAATCGCCGACCAGCCTGTCCTCGTCGGCGAAAACGGAGCTGTCGTCGCGGAACAGCGCGCCGGCCCCCCGAAATGGGATCACCGGCTCCCCGTCAGACCAATCGTCTGACCTCGCCTCGAGCATGCATTCGAGGCCCTCGTCGCTCGAACCGACGACGCCAAGCTTGGTCGTGGTGATTGGTCCCGAGAGGTGGAACAACGTGCCGAACGGCGCGTCCACGAGCGCGGTCCCGCAAGTGCGGAAACACACGCAGCCGCATGGCAGAGTTCAGGAGACGTCGAAGATGTACGTCTGAGGCGTCGCCGACAACGCGTGCGCCTCGGCGCAGGTCAGACCGAACGGACGCGCGGCGGACGTTGTGAGTCGACTCAACTTGGCGGGATCCCCTCGGGTGAACGCTTACCCTAAGGTAAAGCCGGCCGACGATTGGATTTGCGATCACGCAAATCCCTCCGACCCTTGGCTTTTTCCGCTCGGCGCCGCCGCGGCGACGGCCGGTGAGGACGCGCGCAGCGCGATCGCGACCGGACCTTGACGCATCGGCGCTCAATCATTAACTATCTGGTTAATTCACCACCTGGTTAACGACGAGAGGCCCCGACCCCGTGACCGCCGACCGCCCCGAAGGCCCCGACGCCGCCGCGCTCGACCGCGCCTTCGCCGCGCTGGGCGATCCCACGCGCCGCGCGATTCTGGAGCGTCTGTCGCAGGGCGAAGCGGGCTTCGCCGACGTGGCCCGGCCGTTCGAGATGAGCCCGCCGGCGGTGGTCAAGCACCTCAAGGCGCTGGAGCGCGCCGGGCTGATCGAGAAGGACGACGAAGGTCAGCGCCCGATCTATCGCCTCGCGCCGCAGGCGCTGGCCGCCCCGCGCGGCTGGCTGGATCGCTTCGCCCGGTTCTGGGACGGCGCGCTGGATCGACTGGAAGACTACATCGCCGAGATGGACGCCGCAGGGGAGGACGACGACGACCCGGCCGCCCCCGAAGACGGCCCCGAAGACGGCCCCGACGATGGCCCGGGCGGCGGCCCCGACGATGGCCCCGGCGGCGGCCCCGGCGGCGGCGAAGACCCCTCCGGCGCGCCGCCCGCCCGTTCCTCGAAGCGCCAAGGAGACGCGTGATGATCGACCCTGCCGGTCTTCTGAACCAGACGATGGTGGAGCGGCCCGCCGAGGACGCGCGGAGGATCACCCGCGTCTTCACCGTGCAGCCCGGGGTGCTGTGGCGCCTCTTCACCGATGCCAAGCACTTCTCGGGCTGGTGGGGCTCGCAGGGCGCCACCTGCACGCGCTGCGAGCTCGACCTGCGCGTGGGCGGCGCCTGGCGCACCGAGGTGACCGGGGACGACAGCGGGCAGGTCTACATCATCGGCGGCGCGTATCTGGCGATCGAGCCGCCGCACCGCCTGGTCTTCACCTGGCGCTTCGGCGACCCGCCGAACGCCTCGCCGACCTCCGAGGTCACGCTCGATTTCGCCGCGCGGGGGCGCGGCTCGGAACTGCGGCTTCACCACCGCAGCCTGCCGCCGGACATGGCGGCGAGCCACGAGGCCGGATGGCTGTCCGCCATCGAGAGCCTGGTGGAGCACATCAGCGCAGAAGGGCTCTGACCATGCTGAAAACCAACGCGTTCAACTGGGTGACCATTCCCGTGTCCGACATGGAGCGGGCGATGGGCTTTTACGGGAAGGTCTTCGACCTGGACCTGACGGCCGAGGCGATGCCGAGCGGCGACGTCATGGCCATGCTGCCGCGCGACGAAACCGGCCATGGCGCGCCGGGCACGCTGTGGAAGGGCGAGAGCGAGACCGGCTTCAAGCCCGGCGATGCGGGGCCGGAGCCGATCTTCGGCTGCGCCGTGGGGCTGGAGAATGCGCTGGAACGGGTCGAGGCCGCCGGCGGCACGGTGCTGTCGCCGAAGACCTCCATGGGGCCGCACGGCTTCATCGCCCATGTCCTCGACACCGAGGGCAACCGGATCGGCCTGCACTCCTACGTCTGAGGCCGACGAAAGGGATGCCGCCGAGGTTCAGGGCCCGGACCCCGGCGGCGTCCGCCATCCCTCCCGCATGACGCCCGGGTCGGGGCGCGACGCCGCGCGCAGGCTCGTCCCGAGCCTGCCGGTCCGCGACGCGGACCCCGGCGCGGCCCGCGCCGGCGCGGCGGCCCCGGCCAAAAGGCGGACGCCGCGCTCAGTCGCCCGCCAGGAAACGCTCCAGCCAGTGGATGTCGTAGGTTCCGGCGATCACGTCCGGATCGTCGGCCAGCGCGCCGAACAGCGGCGCCGTGGTGTCGATGCCGTCCACGACCAGCTCCGACAGGGCGCGTCGCAGGCGGGCCAGGCACTGGTCGCGGTCCTCGGCATGCACGATCAGCTTGCCGATCAGGCTGTCGTAATAGGGCGGGATGCGCCAGCCGGCATACATGGCGCTGTCCATGCGGACACCGCGGCCGCCGGGCGCGTGATAGGCCTTGATGGCGCCCGGCGAGGGGGCGAAATCGGGCAGCCGCTCGGCGTTCAGGCGGCACTCGATGGCATGGCCGGTGGGGACGAGGTCTTCCTGGCGAAAGCTCATCTCCTCGCCGGCGGCGACGCGCAGCTGTTCCTTGACCAGATCGACCGACCAGACGGCTTCGGTCACCGGATGCTCGACCTGCAGGCGGGTGTTCATCTCAATGAAATAGAACGACCCGTTCTCCCACAGGAATTCGATGGTCCCGGCGCCGCGATAGTTCATCTCCGCCACGGCCTTGGCGCAGGTCGCGCCGATCTCGTCGCGCGCTGCGGCGCTGAGAACGGGCGAGGGCGCCTCCTCGAACACCTTCTGGTGCCGGCGCTGCAGCGAGCAGTCGCGCTCGCCCAGATGCACCGCGCGCCCGCGGCCGTCGCCGAAGACCTGGATCTCGATATGGCGCGGGCCGGCGAGATACTTCTCGATGTAGACGGCGTCGTCGCCGAAGGCGGCCTTGGCTTCGGACCGGGCGGAGGAGAAGGCGGTCGGCAGGTCCTCGGCCGTGCGCGCCACCTTCATGCCGCGCCCGCCGCCGCCCGCCGCCGCCTTGACCAGCACCGGAAAGCCCATGGCCTCGGCCGCGGCGCGGGCCTCCTCCACCGTCTCCACCCCGCCGTCGGAGCCGGGGACCACCGGCACGCCCAGGCGCTTCATGGTGTCCTTGGCGGCGATCTTGTCGCCCATTACGCGGATATGTTCCGAGGTCGGGCCGATGAAGGCGAGGCCGTGATCCTCCACCACCTGCACGAAGCCGGCGTTCTCCGACAGGAACCCGTAGCCCGGATGCACGGCCTCCGCCCCCGTGATCTCGCAGGCGGAGATCAGGGCGGGAATGTTGAGATAGCTCAGCGCGGCCGAAGGCGGGCCGATGCACACGCTTTCATCCGCCAGGCGCACATGCATGGCGTCGGCGTCGGCGGTGGAATGCACGGCCACCGTGGCGACGCCCATTTCCTTGCAGGCGCGATGGATGCGCAGCGCGATCTCGCCCCGGTTGGCGATCAGGACCTTGGAGAACATGGGGCCCCGGGTCACTCTATGATCATCAGGGGAGCGCCGAACTCCGCCGGGGCGCCGTCTTCGACCAGAATGCGCTTGACCGTCCCGGCCCGGGGGCTGGGGATCTGGTTCATGGTCTTCATGGCCTCGATGATCATTAGGGTCTGACCCTCGGTCACCGCCTCGCCCACGCGCACGAAGGGGTCGGACCCGGGTTCGGCCTGCAGATACACGGTGCCGACCATGGGCGAGGCGACGGCGCCGGGATGCTTGGCGAGGTCGTCGGCCACGTCCACGGGGTCGGCGGCGGCCGGGGCCGCGGCCGCGGGGGCCGGGGCCGGCGCGGCGGCGGCGGGCACGGCGACCTGCATCGGCGGCGGCGGGGCGGACTGGCGGGACACGCGGACCTCGAGCTGATCGTCCTCGCCGTATTCGCGCCGCACCTCGATCTCGGAAAGATCGGTTTCGCGCAATAGCTCCGCCAGCTGGCGGATGAAGGCGATGTCGGCGTCGTGGGTCTTGGTCATTCAGGCGCTCCGGCCGCGCGGCCCGTCGCCGCGGCGTGCCGCGCATTTACTCACTGGCAATGTTCTTGCCAAGGCCCGGCGGGGGCGGCCGGGGCCTCTGGGGACGCCCCGGCAGGCCCGGGGCGTCGGTCGTCGCCCGCCGCCGCGGGACGCTCAGCCGCCGCGCGCGCGCTCCGCCGCCACGGCTTCGCGCAGCTGCGGCAGCGGGATGTAGCCGCGCACCAGCTGCCCGCCGATGACGAAGCTGGGCGTGCCTTCGATCCGCATGGCCCGGGCGAGCTGATAGGTCTGGGCCAGGCGCTCGTCGATCTCGGGCCGTTCCATGTCGCGGCGCAGCTGGCGCACGTTCAGCCCCGCATCGTCGGCGATGGAGAACAGGGCCCGCTCGCTCAGCTGACCGTTGTGCTTCATCAGAAGGTCGTTGAACGCCATGTAGCGCCGCCCGTCGTCCTGGTAGGTGGCCGCCAGCGCCGCCTGCGCCGCCAGGCGAGAGGTCGGGCCGAGGATCGGGAACTCCTTGACCACGTAGCGCAGACCAGGATCCGTCTCGATCAGCTCGCGCACGTCCGCATGGGCGCGTTTGCAGAAGCCGCAATTGTAGTCGAGGAACTCCACCACCGTGACGTCGCCGTCCGGATTTCCGGCCACGAAGCTGAAGCCGTCGTCCTCCAGTCGGTCCATGTGGCGCGCCACCAGGTCGCGGTCGGCCGTCGCCTCCGCGTCGCGGCGGCGCCGTTCCAGCACCTCCAGCACCTCCATGATGATCTCGGGATGTTCCAGCAGGTAGCTGCGGATTTCCGAGCGCAGGATCGCCCGATCCTCCGGCTGCATCTGCGCGGCGGCGGGCAGGGGGGCGAGCAGCGGCGCGACGAGCGCGAAGGCCGCGGCGGCGAGGCGGGCGCGAAAGCGGGCGAGGGGCATCTGCGTCTCCGGATGTCGGGTCTCAGGCGTCGAGCGTCAGGCGTCGGGCGTCAGGCGAAGGGCGTCGGGCGGGCGGCGTCAGCGGTCGGGCAGGCTGGCGACGATGTCGTCGGCGCGCAGCCAGGCGGGCGAGCCCGAGGGCAGCTGCGCCTTGGCGCGTTCGGCCATGCGCCGGGCGTCGGAGAGGGCGCCCAGCAGGGCGAAGCGTTCGGCGGCGGCGAGCGCGGCCTTGCCGTCCTCGCCCAGCCGGCCGTAGCCGAACGCGAGGTCGCGCAGCAGCGACGGCGTGCCGCCGCCCGACTGCACCGCGCCGCGTTCCAGGGCCCGCACCGCCTCGCGATCGCCCTCCAGCGTGTTCAGCGACAGCAGCGCCCGCCCCAGATGGCCGAGGATCAGCGGCTCGTCCGGCGCCAGCTGCACCGCGCGTCGATAGGGGCCGACCGCCTCCGGCCCGCGCCCGCTTTCCAGCAGGATCTGGCCCTTGAGCTCATTGTAATAGGGATCGTTCGGGCGCATCGCGATCAGGCGATCCACCTCCTCCAGCGCCGCGGGCGGGTCGGGCAGCCGGTGCAGCGCCACGGCGCGCTTGAGGCGCGAGAATTCGTCGCCCGCCCCGTCCGACAGGCGGCCGAGCGTCGTGCGCGGGGCGATCAGGAACGCCTCCAGCTTGGCGCCCATCCGCTCCGTCCAATAGAGCAGTTCCGGGTCCGACGGCTTTTCCAGATAGGGCGACTCGGCGGATCGCCGCTCCACCAGCGCCAGGCGCTCCGACGAAATGGGGTGGCTGCGCGCGTAGGGGTCCTGGTTCCGGTCGGAGAAGACCTCCTGCCCGCGAAAGACGTTCAGCACGTCCCGCATGCCCGACGGATCGATGCCCGCGCGTTCCAGATAGGTCAGCGCCGCCTGATCGGCGGAGGCCTCTTCGCCGCGATTGTAGGCGAGCAGCGCCCGCTGGATCGCCGCCTGGGCGCCGCCCGCGACGCCGACGCCGGCGCCCGAATTGCCCGCCGCGGCCGCCGCGACCACGCCCAGGATCAGCGCGGCCACCGCCGGGCCGCGGGCGTTGCGCATGGCGATGGAGCGGCGCGCCAGGTGGCCGCCGACCAGGTGGCCGGTTTCATGGGCGATCACGCCCTGCAGCTGCGCCGGTTCCTGAAACCGGCGCAGAAGCCCGGTGGTGAACACCATGTTGCGCCCGCCGAA
>JBCBYE010000855.1:0-1578 GCA_039816075.1 Pseudomonadota bacterium
CCATCCTCCATGGCGCTGAAACTGCTCGGCATCTCCGGCTCGCTTCGCCGCGAAAGCACCAACACCGCCCTGCTGCGCGAGGCGATCCGCCTTTTCGGCCCGGCGGAGGCGGAGATGGGCGACCTGCGCCTGCCGCTCTATGACGGCGACCTGGAGGCGGCCGAGGGCATCCCCGCTTCGGTCGCGGCGCTGGCCGAGCAGATGCGCGCCGCCGACGCCATCGTGTTCTGCACCCCCGAATACAACAAGAACCTGCCCGGCGTGCTGAAGAACGCCCTCGATTGGGTCAGCCGCACCAAGCCCGCGCCGATGGAGGGAAAGCCGGTCGCGATCCTGTCCGCCGCCGCCGGCCGCGCGGGGGGGGAGCGCAGCCAGTTCTCGCTGCGGCACTGCCTGACGCCCTTCAATCCGCATGTTCTGCAGGGCCCGGAGGTGATGATCGCCGCCTCCCACGCCGCGTTCGACGAGGACGGCCGGCTGACCGACGACTTCGCGCGCGGTCTGGTCGAAAAGCTGATGAGCGCCCTGCGCGCGGAGGCGGAGCGGGCCTGACCCCGCCCGCGCCCGACGCCCGCCGGCGCCGGGCCCGGCCGTCGACGCGCCGCGCGGACCTGTCTGCACGGGCTGCACCGTCGGCGCGGCGGCGCGCGGCGAGGGCGGTGCCGGGCGACTCGGGTAGCAAGGGGCGCAGGGGGCCGAGGTCGGGACCGACCTCGACGCGTCGCGGACCCGGCGGCGGCGGTCGTCCCGCGCCCCGCGCTCCGAGCCGTCTCGCCGCGGACATGATCCGGGACGTTCCGGGTCGGGTCGGGCGCCTTGTCCCGACGGCGCGCGAGGCGACGACCGCGGACCTGCCGGGCCGACCGCGGCGCCGATGCCGCGACGCCAATGCCGGGCCGCCCGCCGCGGTCGAGCGTCCGCGTCCCGGCTGGCCCTACCCCGCGTCCGATCGGCGCCGCGGCGTCGCGGCGCCACGGCCCCGATCGGACGCGCGTGGGTTCAGAAAATGAAATCCGCGGCGTCGAGCTGTCGGAAGTTGGCCTTTTCGAGCACGATCACCGAGCCCTCGCCGTCGCGGATCAACACGTCCTTGCCGCGTTTCGACAGGTGATTCTCCACCAGATCCTTCCAATCCTCGATCGCGGCGACGCCGGACAGGTCGATGTCCTCCTGGTCGTTGCGAGCCTCGAATCCCTTCACCACGTCCCGACCGAAACGTCCGGCGAAGATGAAATCGTCCCCGCCGATGCCGCCGCTCAGCTCGTCCGGGCCGCGGCCGCCCTCCAATCTGTCGTTGCCGATGCCGCCCGACAGCGTGTCGGCCCCTCGCCCGCCGAACAGCGCGTCGCCGTCGCGGCCGCCCCGGACCGTGTCGGCGCCCCGACCGCCCCACAGCATGTCCCGGTCGTCGCCGCCGTCCACGACGTCGTCGCCGCGAAAGCCACGGATCTCGTCGCGCGCCTCCGAACCGATCAGCGTGTCGTCTCCCTTCGTGGGTCGTGCGAACGCATCGGGATCGGTCCGCGCCAGCGCCTCGGCGAGCGTGACGTTTCGGACGCCTCCGGCGCCGCCGCGAAA
>JBCBYE010000099.1:0-9763 GCA_039816075.1 Pseudomonadota bacterium
GGCGGCGGCGGGGACGACCGCGCGTCGGGCGGCGGCGGTGCGGACCTTTTGCGCGGGCGCGCGGGGGCGGACGTGCTGATGGGCGGCGCCGGGGCAGACGACCTGCGCGGCGACGGCCGCGCGGACCGGCTGAGCGGCGGCGGCGGGCCGGACGCGCTGCGCGGGGGCGCCGGGCCCGACCGTCTTTTCGGCGGGCAGGGCGCGGACGACCTGCGCGGCGGGCCGGGCGCCGACCGCCTCTTCGGCGGCGACGGCGACGACAGACTCTCGGGCGGAACCGGGGCGGACCTGCTGGCGCCGGGCGCCGGCGCCGACGTGATCGTCTTCGCCGCGGACCATGGCGCGACGCGCCTGCGCGGGTTCGAGGCGGGCGTGGACCGGATCGCGCTGATCGACGGACCGGAGAGCTTCGCGGCGCTGGACCTGTCGGACGCGCCCGGGGGCGCGCTGTTGCGCCTCGGCGCGGCGACGCTGTTGTTCGAGGGATCGAGCGTCGCCGATCTGGCGCCAGAGGATTTCGGTTGGTGAGGGCCCGCGCCCTCGCTTGACCTGCGCCGCCGCGACGGGCACGCACAGGCGCGCGCCGCCGCCAAGGGCAGGCAAACGGGCGCGCCGCCCGCGTTCGGCCGGCGGAGGAGCCTTCGCCATGTCCCGCGCCGCCGCCCCCGCCCGCCGCAAACCGCGCCGCCGCGCGGCGCCGGCCTCGGCGCAGACCCCGTCGCCGTTGCGACGCGGGATCGCGGCGCTGCTGACCGTGCTGGGCGGCGCGCTGCGCCGGATCGGCACGGTCTGGATGTATGCGATCCCGTTCTTCATCAACACGGATGCGGGCCGATACGCGGCCCCCGGCCTGGTGTTCATCGGCGGCACGGTGATCCCCTTCCTGATCTTCCGCGCCGTCGGCGGCAGCCTCTCCGCCGCGGGCGCGGCGTTGATCGGCGCCGCCGCGCCCGCAACCGCTGGGCAGACGGCGTCCCCGACCCGGGGCGCGGCGCGCGCGGCGCCCCAGGCCGCGACCGCGGCGACGGATGGTCTGCGCGGGCATGCGGCGATGCTGCTCTTCGCCGCCGTGATCTCCGTTTCGTTTTCGCTCGGCGACCGCGCAGCGGATCTGATCGCGCCGGAGGCGTTGAACGCGCTGCGCTTCGCCATCGCCGCGGCGGTGCTGGGCGGCGCCGCCCTGGCGCTCGGCCCCGGGCTTCGGCGCGCGCATCTGGCGGCTCCCTGGCGATACCCGCTGCTCGGCGGGCTGCTCGCCGTCTATTTCATCCTGATGTTCGTGGCGCTGCGCATCACCGATCCGGTCTCCACCGGCGCGGTGTTCACGTTGACGCCGCTGATGGCGGCGCTGTTCGGCTGGCTGCTGCTGCGCCAGCGCACCACCCCGCGCATGGCGCTCGCCTTGGCTCTGGGCGGGGCCGGGGCGATCTGGGTGATCTTCAAGGCGGATCTGGAGGCGTTGCGCGCCCTGCGCATCGGCCGGGGGGAGGCGATCTTCTTCATCGGCTGCGCGGCGCATGCGCTCTATGCGCCGCTGGTGCGTCGGCTGAACCGAGGGGAGCCGCCGCTGGCGTTTTCCTTCTGGACCGTGCTGGCCGGCTTCGTCGTCATCTCCGGCGTCGCGGCGGCTTCGGGCGCGCTGCGGGCCACGGACTGGGCCGCGCTGCCGCCCATCGTGTGGCTGGCGGCGCTCTACCTCTCGCTCGGCGCGACGGCGCTGACGTTCTTCCTCCTGCAGTTCGCGGCGCTGCGCCTGCCGGCGGCCAAGGTCATGGCCTACGGCTATCTGGTGCCCTGCTTCGTCGTGCTGTGGGAGGGGGCGATCGGCGCCGGCTGGCCGCGGCCCGAGGTGCTCGCCGGCATCGCCGTCGCGATCGCGGCGATGCTGCTGCTGCTGAAGGACTGAGCGCCGAGCTCAGATCTCCTCGCCGGAGGGTTCGATCAGCAGCGCCCGTTCCGGCAGGAACGGATGCACTTTCAGCGCATCGCGCAGCGCGGTCTGCCCCAGCTGCATGCGCCCCTGCCGCATCAGCGTCAGCGCCCGACCGGACAGGGCGCCGAAATGCCTCGGCTCGATCTCCAACGTGCGGTCGAGATCCTCCAGCGCCTCGTCGAACTCGAACTTGAGGAAGTGGGCGAAGGCCTTCTGGTTCCAGGCCTCGGCGAACCCGGGGGCGGCGAGGGTCAGGGGCCCCAGCACCGCCAGCGCGCCGTCGAGGTCGTAGGCGCGGATGCGGCGGCGCCCTTCTTCCAGCGCAGCCGTGGCGTCGGCGTCGGGTCCGTTGCTCCACAGCTGCCAGAGTTCGTTTTCGAGGGGGCGCGACTGCAGCTCCGTCTCCGCGCGGGCGAGCCGTTCGAGCAGGGGCGCGGCGGCTTCGGCCTTCTGATCCTGGGTCATCTGCGCCGCGGCGGGGGCGGCGAACAGCAGGGCGGCGACGAGCAGGGCGCGCATGGCGGTGTCTCCGGCGGATCGGCGGCGATGCGGGCCGCAGCGGAAAGTTAGCGCGCGGATCGCGTGGCGGCGAGCCTCGAAAAATGTAACCTTGACGTTACTCCATTCAAAAACTATGTCACCCACAGGTTACTTCCAGAAGGATGCCCTCCCATGATCTCCGCCGACCTCATCGCCCGCATCCGCCACCACACGCTCAGCCTGACCGGCTTCGCCTGTCTCGCCTACGCCCTCGCCGCGTTGGCGTTGGGGCGGCCCGACCCGGCGCCCATCTGGATCCCCGGCGCGCTGGGCGTCTTCGCGGCGCTGGCCATCACCGCCGCCTTCGCCTGGGCGCCCAAGGCGCAGGCGGCCATGGCGGACGACGAGCTGACGCAGGCGCAGGTCGGCCGCGCCCTGCGCATCGGCTACTGGGTCGCGGTGTTCCTCTACCCGATCTTCGGTCTGATGCAGTTCGTGGGCCTGGTGGACTGGCCCACGGCCTTCGCCGCCATGGGCACGCTGACCGGCGCCGCCTATCTGCTGCCCCTGACCTGGCTGCAGGGCTGGCGCGCATGAGCGGCGGGCTGATCGTGCATCTCAAGCAGGCCCGCCAGGCGGCGGGCCTGACGCAGGCGCAGCTGGCCGAGCGCATCGCGGCGTCGCGCAAGACCGTCAACACCATCGAGAACGGCGTGTTCACGCCCTCGACCGTGCTGGCCCTGAAGATGGCGCGGGCGTTGGGGACCAGCGTGCACGACCTGTTCGAGCTGGCGGAGGAGTGACGCCGCGCCTCAGCGCCGGCCGAACAGGCGTTCGATCTGCGACAGGTTCAGCTCCACATAGGTGGGGCGGCCGTGGTTGCATTGGCCGCTGAAGGGCGTCGCCTCCATCTCGCGCAGCAGGGCGTTCATCTCCGGCCCCGTCATGCGCCGCCCCGCACGGACGGAGCCGTGGCAGGCCATGCGGCTGAGCACCGCGTCGAGACGCGCCCCCAGGCCGGCGGGCGCGGGCCCGTCTGCCAGTTCGTCGGCGACGTCGCGCAGCAGCGCCTCGCCGTCCACATCGCCCAGCAGGGCCGGCGTTTCGCGCACCGCCACGGCGCCGGGGCCGAAGGGTTCGACGACGAGCCCGAGGTCGCGCAGCGTCTCGGCCGCGTCCAGCACGCCCGCGGCGTCTTCGGCGCCCAGCTCCACGATCTGGGGGATCAGCAGGGCCTGCCGCGCCACGCCGGTCGCGTCGCGGGCGCGCTTGAGGCGTTCGTAGACCAGCCGCTCGTGGGCGGCGTGCTGATCCACCAGCACCATTCCCGTGCGCGTCTGCGCGAGGATGTAGGTTTCGTGCAGCTGGCCGCGGGCGACGCCCAGGGGCAGGTCGGCCTGGCGCTCCTCCTGCTCCGGCTCGGGCGCCTCCACCCGGGCGGAGGCGAAGCCAGCCGCGTCTTCGGCGAAGCCCGGCGCCGGCGTCGGGGCCGGCGCCTGCCAGGCGGCCGCGCGGGCCGAGGCGCCGAGGCTGGGCCGGTCCATGCCGCTCCACCCTTGGCGCAGGCCGGCGGGCGCCTCTCCCTCGGGGCGGAAGGCGGCGAGGGCTGCGTCCCCCACCGTCGTGGCGCCGCGATGCCCCGCCTCCGCCAGCGCGGCCTTGAGGGCCGAGACGATCAGGCCGCGCGCCACGCCGGGTTCGCGGAAGCGGACCTCGGTCTTGGCGGGATGCACGTTGACGTCCACGCGTTGCGGATCGACGTCCAGGAACAAGGCGGCCGCGGCGTGGCGGCCGGCATGCAGCAGGTCCGAATAGGCGGCGCGCAGCGCGCCGACCATCAGCTTGTCGCGCACCGGGCGACCGTTGACGAACAGGAACTGCGCCACCGCCGCGCCGCGCGAATAGGTGGGCAGGGCAGCGAGGCCGGTCAGGCGCAGGCCCTCCCGCTCCGCCGCGATCTCGAGGGCGCTGTCCTCGAACGCCTTGCCCAGCAGGGCGCGCAGGCGGGCGCGGCGGGTGTCGTCGCCGGCCTCCGGTCGCAGGCGCAGCAGGGCGCGGCCCTCGCCGGGATCCGAGACGTCGAGGACCTCGATCCCGGTTTCGGGCGCTGCCATGGCCAGACGCTTGACCGCGTCGAGCGCGGCCTGCAGCTCCGCCCGGTCGGTGCGCAGAAACTTGAGGCGGGCGGGGGTGGCGTGGAAGAGGTCGCGCGCCTCCACGGTCGTGCCGCGGGGCCGGGCGGCCGGGCGCGGCGCGCCGAGGCGGCCGGCATCGCAGGTCAGCGCCCAGCCCTCGTCGGCGCCTGCGGCGCGCGAGGTCAGCGTCAGGCGCGAGACGGCGGCGATGGACGGCAGCGCCTCGCCGCGAAAGCCGAAGCTGCGGATGTCGAGCAGATCCTCGCCGTCGGTCTTGGATGTCGCGTGCCGCTCCAGCGCGAGGGCCAGCTGCTCGCGCGCGATGCCGTGACCGTCGTCGGAGACGCGGATCAACGTGCGCCCGCCGCCCGCCAGCTCCACCCGCACCCGCCGCGCGCCGGCGTCGAGGGCGTTCTCCACCAGCTCCTTCACCGCGGAGGCGGGCCGCTCCACCACTTCGCCGGCGGCGATGCGGTTCTGCGCCGATTCGTCCAGCCGCCGGATCGGGCGCGATATATGGGGGGCGGGCGCATTCATGGCGCTATGGGTAGCATGGCGGGGCGGAGTCGGGGAAGGGGCGCGCCGGCGGATCTCGCCAGTCGGCCCCCCCACCCAGACAGGGCGGCAGCGCCGGTCCAAGCCCAGGGGCCATGCGCCGCGAGCCAGCAGCGCCGTGACGGGCCGCGCGAGGTCCCGGGCGCAGAATGCGACGGATGGCGAACACGCACCCCCGAGACTTGTCGTTCCGTCCGTCGTAAAGCAGCGTCCGCCGCGTGCGCCCGCCGCCTGCGCCCGCGACGCGCGCGCGCCTCAGCTTCCGTCCAGCGTCGTCTCCACGCCTTCGGGCCGGCCGACCACCACGGTCAACAGGCGCTCGGCATCCAACAAGCGGGCGGCGACGCGGGCCACGTCTTGGACCGTCACGGCTTCGATGTAGCCGTTCCGGCGGGCGATGTAGCCCGGGTCCAGATCGTCCTGCTTCACCGCCGCCAGGAGGCCGGCGATCTTGGCGTTGGAGTCGAAGCGCAGCGGGTAGGCCCCGGTCATGTAGGCCTTGGCCGCCTCCAGCTCTTCGACCGTCGCGCCGCCTTCGGCCATGCGCTCCCACTCGGCGCGCACGACGGCCATCGCCTCGGCCACCCGGTCGTTGGAGGTGGCGAAGCTGGCGAAGATCAGCGGCGCGGTCTCGAACCCGCCCAGGCCGGAGCCGACGGAGTAGGTCAGCCCGCGCTTCTGCCGCACCTCCACCGTCAGGCGCGAGGAGAAACCGCCCCCGCCGAGAATGCGGTTCATGACGTGGGCGGCGAAGAAATCGGGATCTTCGCGGCCGATCCCCTCCTGCACCATGCGAACGGTGGATTGCGGCACGTCGAGGTCCACGACCACGACGCCGCGGTCCTGCGACAGCTGCGGGGCCGGCACGTCGGGCAACGGCCCCTCGGGCAGATCGCCCAGCAGCTCGTCGAGGATCGGGCCCAGCTCCTCGGCGGTGATGTCGCCCACCGCCGTGACCACCACGTCGCGGCGGTTCAGCGCCACGCGGCGCGCCGCCTCCAGATCCTCCGCCGTCACGGCGGCGATCGTCGCCTCGGACGAGGTCCGCGCGAAGGGATGGCCCGGCATCAGCGCGCTGCGCCAGGCGTTGGAGGCGAGCCAGCCGTCATCCGTCGCGCGGGAGCGGATGGAGGCGAGCAGACGCGCGCGCACCCGCTCCACCGCGGCGACGTCGAAGCGCGGCGCGCTCAGCGCCGATTTCAGCAGCGCGAGGCTGTCGCCCCGCTTTTCGGACAGCATGCGGGCGGAGACTGCGAAGCTCTCGACGCTCGAGGAGAAGCCCATGCGCAGGGCCAGACGGTCCGCGGCCGCCTCGAACGCCGCCGCGTCGAGCTCGCCCGCGCCCTCGTCCAGAAGGCTCGCCATGAACGAGGTGACGCCGGTCAGCGCCTCCGCCTCGCCGGCATCGCCGGTGCGGAAGCGGATTTCCAGCGCCAGCATGGGGATCGAGGGTTCCTCCACCAGCCAGGCCTCGATGCCGCCGGGGGAGGTCACCACCTGCACCTCGGTCGCGGCGCGGCCGGGCAGGGCGGCGGCGGCCGTCAGCAGGGCCGCGGCGCAGAAACGGGCGAAACGGCTCATCCTTCGCCTCCTTCTTCGGCGGGCGCGCGCAGCCATCCGGTCACGGCAGCCTCCGGGCGCAGCAGGGTGCGGGCGGCGTCCATCACGTCGTCGACGGAAACGGCCTGCAGATCGTCGGGCCAACCCTCGATCTGCTCCAGCGTCAGGTCTCCGGCGAGGCCCGCGCCGTAGCGCTGCGCCAGGCTCACCTGGCTGTCCTGGGCGTAGATGTAGGCGGCGCGCCATTGCGATTTGAAGCGGTCGAGCCGGTCGCGGTCGGGACCGTCGCCCGCCAGGAAATCGGCCAGAACCTCGTCCAACGCCGCCTCCAGCGCCTGCAGCGTCACGCCGGGCTTGGGCGTGGCGTAGACGGTGAAGCGGCCGTAGTCGCGGGCGGAGCCGGAATAGGCGGCGCCTGCCGCGACGGCGAGGCCCCGCGCGGTCACCAGCTCCCGCGTCAGGACCGAAGAGATGCCGTCGCCGAGCACTCCGCCGAGCGCCGCCAGCGCCGCCGCGCGACGCTGATGGACGCGGCGCGACGGGGCCAGCCATTCGCGCGTGACGTAGGGCTGGCGCACGCGGGCATCCTCGTAGATCACGCGACGCGCCGCCGTGTGGGGCGGTTCGGTCGGCCGCGCCCGCGCCGGCACGCGGCCGCCGCGCGGGATCGGGCCGTAGTGCCGTTCGGCCAGGTCCCGCACGCCGTCGGGCGTCACGTCGCCGGCCACCACCAGGATCGCGTTTTCCGGCGCATAGTGCGCGCGGTAGAAGGCCAGCGCGTCCTCGCGCGAAAGCCCCTCCATCTCGTGCCGCCAGCCCACCAGCGGGTCGCCGTAGGGGTGATTGAGGAACAGCGCCGCGCTGCGCTGCTCCGCGAACAGGGCGCCGGGGCTGGTGTCGGTGCGCAGGGCGCGCTCCTCCAAAACGACGTCCAGCTCGGTCAGCGCCTGCGCCTCCGAGAACGCAAGATCGGTCATTCGATCCGCTTCCATCCGCATCACCATGTCCAGGCGGTCGGACGCGATGCGCTGGAAGTAGGCGGTGTAATCCTGCGAGGTGAAGGCGTTGTCCTGCCCGCCCTGCGCCGCGATCAGCTTGGAGAAGGCATCGGGCGGGATCTCGTCCGTGCCTTTGAACATCAGATGCTCGAGATAATGGGCGAGGCCCGACTTGCCCGGCGGCTCGTCGGCGCCGCCGACCCGATACCAGACCATGTGCGTGACCACCGGGGCCCGCGAATCCTCGATCACCACAGCGCGCATCCCGTTGTCGAGCGTGAAGGCGGTGACGGCCGGCGCGGCGACGGCGGAGGCGGCGAAGACGAGAAGAGCCGCGGCGGGGGCGAGACGCCGGCCGAGGACGGATGCAGGCATCATGGCACCTGTTTTGGGCGCGGGAGGCTGCCCGCGGGTCGTTCCAGCACATAGGCTGACGTCGTGCGCGCGCAACCGCCGCTCGCGCAGGCTTGCGGCGGCGGCGCGGATCGCGGGCCGGATCACTCGATCGGCAGAACGATCTGGTTGGTCGGGGCGGGTTCGGGCGCCGGGGTCGGGTTGGGGGCGACGCCGCCTTCCTCGAGAATGCGGCGCGCCTCGTCGCGCGGTTCGAGGATCTCCTCCTCCGACCCGTCGGGCGTGCGGTAGCCGAACAGGCTGGCCAGGCCGAACTGCGGCTCGCGCACGGCGCCCGCATCCTCCTCGGCCAGCGTCGCGCGGATGTTCGGATCGGCGGTTTGCGCGCCCGAGGCGTCGAGCAGCGCCAGCTCCCCCGGCGTCGGCGCCGTCTGGCCCGGCTGCTCGGCCCCGGCCTGCGCCAGCGCGGCGCGGGCCTGGCGCGTCGGCTGGGGTTCGAGCGGGCTGGGCGCGCCCGGCTCGGGCGGGGGCAGCGCCGACAGATCCGACGGCAGGCGCAGCGGCGCCCGGGGCGACACGTTGAACGGGTTGGGCGACTCGTAGGTCAGGCCCAGCGCCGATCCCACCGCCTGCCGCCCCGAGGCGCAGCCGGCGACCGCCAGGGCCGCCGCCGTCAGGACCGCCGCGCGGACGGGTTTGCTCGACCAGATGCTCATGACCGTTGTTTCCCAGAACCGTCGAACAGGATCAAGCCGGCGGCGCCGGCGAAGATGAAGATGTCTGCCGGATTGAAGGCGTACGGATTGACGATGCCGCAGCAGCTCATGTTCAGAAAGTCCGCCACCGCGCCGTAGAGGTAGCGGTCGAGCGCGTTTCCGATCGCGCCGCCGACGATCAGCCCGACGGAGATCAGGCGCGTCGTCTCGCGCATCGTCGCCGCCCAGACCAGCAGCCCCGCGCTGATCGCCAGGGCGATGGCGATCCAGACGTCGCGTCCCAGCGCGGCGCCGAGGCCGAAATTGGCGCCCTCGTTCCAGGCCATGCGCAGGCGCAGGAACGGCGGCCAGACATCGATGGCGAAGCGGGTCTTGAGATCCATCGCCTCGACGATCCACCACTTGGACGCCCGGTCGATCGCGAAGCCGGCCGCGGCCGGGATCCAAAGCGCGGGGCGCGCCAACGTGCTCCAGTCTCTCGCCGCCACCCCGGCCTCGCTCTTTCGTTTCGCACGGCCTGCGTCGCCCACGCGGCCCGCCCTCAGCGATCCGGCGACGTCTCGCGCGGCGGCTCGCGGCGCGAGGCCGGGCCGCCGAAGCCGCCGTCGAAGATGCTCCGCCCGTCCGACTCGCCCGCCGACCGCATCGCGACGCAGTCGGCATAGTAACGGTTGGAGACCCGGTTCTCGTAGTCGAAAAGCGGCATGTCCTCGTCATGGGCCGGGCGCGGCTTCGCGCCGCGATACCCGGTCGCGTCGATCTCCGCCAGCTTCAGCGCCAGCGCATCGCAGTCCAGCGCATCGGGCGGGGTCATGGCGACGGCGTGACCGGTCGTGACCTCGATCACGGCCGGCGTCTGCTGCGCCCACGCGCCCGGCGCCGTGAACGCAAGGGCCGGCAGCGCCGCGCCGGCCGCCAAAATGATCGTCCTCGCCGCCATGGGGCTGCGATCCTCCGAACTGAAACCTGGCGCGCGACCGTCTCCCACCGACGGCCGCGAAGGCAAGCTAGCGTGAACGCGTGTTCAAATCA
>JBCBYE010000396.1:0-4631 GCA_039816075.1 Pseudomonadota bacterium
CCGCATAGCCCAGCGCCAGAAACCCCAGGCAGCCCGCAGCCGACAGCGCCAGCACCCCGCGTCGGCCGACCACGCCCCCAGGCCTCCGAAACGGCCGCTCCAGATACCGCCACGAGGCCCAGGCCAGCGGAAACGCCGCCGCCACGGCCAGCGCCGCGCCCCAGCCCGGCAGATCCCCGCCCAGCCAGGCCCGGGGCAGCGCCAGCAGCGGCCAGTGCCACAGGTAGAGGGAGTAGGAGATCAGCCCCGCCGCCGCGACCGGGCCCAGGCTCAGCACGCGCCCCACCGGATGCGCGCCCCCGTCCCCCGCCGCGATCAGCAGCGCCGCGCCCGCCACGGGCAGCGCCGCCGGCCAGCCGGGATAGCCCCCCGCCCCCGGCGCGAGCGCGAAGGTCAGCGCCAGCAGGGCCGCCCCCGCCAGCCCCGCCGCCGCGCGGACCCGCCCGCTCGGCCGCAACGGCCCCGCCCAGGCCAGCAGAACGCCGACCAGCAGCTCCCATGCCCGCATGTGCGGCAGAAAGAACGCGTTCTCCGGCGCCGTCGCCACGCCGACCTGCGCCGCGGCGAAGCTCGCGGCCGCCAACCCGGCGAAGACCCGGAGGGACCAGGCCCGCCGCATCAGCGCCGCCGCCAGCAGCGGGAACGCCAGATAGAACTGCTCCTCCACCCCCAGCGACCACAGATGCAGCAACGCCTGCCGCTCCGACGGGCCGGCGAAATAGTCCAGCAGGTCCGCCAGCGCGAGGTTCGCCGCGAAGATCGAGGCGCCGCGGAGCGCGAAGGACGTCTCCTCCAGCTCCCGCGGCAGAAGCAGAACCCAGGCCGCCGCCATCGTCGCCGCCAGCACCGCGAACAGCGCGGGCAGCAGGCGCCGCGCCCGACGCTCCCAGAACGCCGGCAGGTCGATGCGGCCCGTCTCGGCCGCCTCCGCCCGCAGCAGACGCGCGATCAGATAGCCGGAGATGACGAAGAACACGTCCACGCCCGCGAACCCGCCGGGCAGCGGCAGGCCCGCGTGATAGGCCACCACCGCCAGCACCGCCACGGCGCGCAGCCCGTCGATGTCGGCGCGATGCCCCGGCCGGCCAAAGGGCCCCTGTCGGCCGGACGGCCCGGGCCCTGACCCTCTCACCGAAAGAACCGCGCGGCGCTCATGCGAAGCGGACCCGCGCCTCCAGCGCCAAGCGCCCGTCGGCGCGCAGGGCCCACAGCTCCGCCCGATCGCCGAAGGTGCGGCCGCACAGCTGCGCCGTCTCCCCCTCGATCAGCGGCGCAAGGCTGCGATACTCGAACCGCGTCACCGCCCGCGCGGTCTGATCGCGCAGCAGATCGGCCAGCGCCTGCGCCGTCAGCAGCCCCGGCGTCGGCAGGCCCGCATGGCCGGCCGCGCGCGCCGCCTCGCGGTCGTAATGCGGGCGGAACGCGTCGTAGGTCAGGGCGCACCAGCGAAAGATCAGCACCGCATCGGGCGCGAAGGCGCGCGAAAAGGCGGGGCGGTCGTCGCGCAGGGGCGGCGGCGCGGCCGGCGCCTCGTCCGGGCCGGGCGCGGCGCGGAACACCAGGTCCTCCTCCTCGCGCACCGCCAGTCCCTGGGACCCGGTGATCTCGTGGCGCAGGGTCACCACCGCGATCGGCGTCTCCCCGCCCTGGCGCAGGGCGACGTTCTGCACCACCGACACGCGCAGCGCCTCTTCGCCCAGCGGCAGCGGCGCGTGGTAGTCGATGCGACCGCCGCCGCGCATGCGGAACGGCAGTCCCGTCTGCGGGATCAGCCCGCCGGGCGCCGGCGCGCCGTCGGCGCTCAGCTCCGCGCCGGCCAGCGCCTCGGCGAAATAGAGCCGGTGCTGCAGGGGCGCGACGGGCGACCCCGCCTCCGGCGCCGCGCCGGGCCGGTCCAGCGCCGCGTGCAGCGCCTGCGCCCGCCAGGGGTCCAGCCGATCCCAGGCGCGCCGCGGCTCCCCCCCGCTGTCGGGCAGCGGGCGGCCGGGCGCGTGATTGTCGTTGTCGGCTTCGTCGCTCGACGCTTCTCGGGGCATGGGCGGCGCTCCTGTCCGCGGCCGGTCAGCGGGCCGCGAGCCCGTCGAGATCCATCGCCTCGAAAAGCGCCAGCTTCGTGGCGGGCGGCGCGTTTCCGTCGATGCGCACCAGAACGCGCTGGGCGATCAGCGCGTTGATCTCGCCCTCCGCGGTGACCACGGCGCGGTGTCGGCCGGCACGCACCAGGCGGCCCATGGCCCCCATCGCCGCCGGGTTGCCCAGCACCGCCGCCATGCCCGCCACCATCGGCCCGTCCGCGGCCAGGGTCACGGTCATCTCCCCCTCCGCCCCGCGATAGTCGGCGACCGCGATCAGCCCGCCGCCGAACAGCGCCGCGCCCGCCTGCGGATCCTGCAGCTCCCGGCTCCACCCTTCGGGCGCGTCGGGCAGAAACCCGGACAGGCCCTGCGCGTCGGCCTCGGCCATCTTGGCGATGGCGTATTCGGCCTCCAGCTTCGCCGTCTCCGCATCGCCGGCGCGCCACGCCTCCAGCGCGGCGGCGAGCGCATCCTCGACCTCGTCGGCCCAGGCGGGGCCGGACACGGCCAGCGCGGCGGCGAGGCCCAGGGACGTCAACGAACGACACGCGAAACGACGGGCAAGGGACATGACAGCGGCCTCCCGGCTCTTATGCGTCAAGGCGGACGCCGCTTCGGCGGCCGGCGTCGCGACATCTCTAATGGAAATGCGTCTCAACCTTGTGCGCCCAAAGCGACCCGAACGTCAACCGCCGCGCGGTCAAGGACTTGCGGGCCCTCAGGCGCGCCGCGCCGTCACCACCACCGTTCGGGCTTGGCCGAAAACCCCGCCGCCCGCTCCACCGCATAGGCGGCGTCCAGCAGCTCCGCCTCGCCCCAGGGCTTGCCGATCAGCTGCAGGCCGAGCGGCAGGCCCTGCGCGTCCAGCCCCGCCGGGACCGAGATGCCGGGCAGTCCCGCCAGATTCACCGTCACCGTGAAGATGTCGTTGAGATACATCTTCACCGGGTCCGCATCCTCCATCTCGCCCAGCCCGAAGGCGGCCGAGGGCGTCGCCGGCGTCAGGATCGCATCCACGCCGCCGTCGAACGCCTGTTCGAAATCGCGCTTGATGAGGGTGCGCACCTTCTGCGCGCGCAGGTAATAGGCATCGTAGTAACCGGCGCTCAGCACATAGGCGCCGATCATCACGCGGCGCTTCACCTCGGGGCCGAAGCCCTCGGCCCGCGTCTTTTCGTAAAGATCGACGACCCCGTCCTCGGCGCTCAGCCCCGCGCGGCGGCCGTACCGCACGCCGTCGTAGCGGGCCAGGTTCGACGACGCCTCCGCCGGCGCGATCACGTAGTAGGCGGGCAGGGCGTACTTGGTGAGGGGCAGCGACACGTCGACGATCTCCGCCCCCGCCTCGCGCAGCATCTCCGCGCCGCGGGACCACAGCGCCTCGATCTCCTCGGGCATGCCGTCCATGCGGTATTCGCGCGGAATGCCGATGCGCTTGCCGCGCACGTCGCCGGTCAGCGCCGCCTCGAAATCCGGCACGTCGAAGGGGGCGGAGGTGGAGTCCTTCGGATCATGCCCCGCCATGCCCTGCAGCAGGATCGCCGCGTCGCGCACCGTCTTGGTCATCGGCCCCGCCTGGTCGAGGCTGCTGGCGAAGGCCACGACGCCCCAGCGCGACACGCGCCCATAGGTGGGCTTGAGCCCCACGATCCCGGTGAAGGCCGCCGGCTGGCGGATCGACCCGCCGGTATCCGTGCCGATGGCCGCCAGGCACAGATCCGCCGACACCGCCGTCGCCGACCCGCCGGAGGAGCCGCCCGGCGTCAGCCGCCGGTTCGACCCGCGCGCCCGCCAGGGCGACACCGCCGGCCCGTAGCACGCCGTCTCGTTGGAGGAGCCCATGGCGAACTCGTCCATGTTCAGCTTGCCGACCATCACCGCGCCGCGGTCCCAAAGGCGCGCGGTGACGGTGGATTCGTAGGGCGGCGTGAAGCCATCGAGGATGTTCGACGCCGCCTGGCTCGGCGCGCCTTCGGTGCAGAACAGGTCCTTGACGCCCAGCGGCAGACCGCACAGCGCCGGCGCGTCCTCGCCCTCCGCCGCCAGCCGCGCATCCGCCGCCGCGGCCTGGCGGCGCGCGATCTCATGGGTCGGATGCACCACCGCGTTCAGCGCGGCGGCCGCGTCGGCGGCGCTCAGGCACGCCTCCGTCAGCTCGGCCGACGAGATCTCCCGCGCCCGCAGCGCCTGGCGCGCCTCGGACAGCGTCATCGCGGCGGGCGCGCTCATTCCACCACCTTCGGCACGGCGAAGAACCCCTCGCGCGACGCCGGCGCGTTGGCCATCACCCGGTCGCGGATGCCGCCGTCCGTCACCGCATCCTCCCGCCGCGGCAGCGACAGCGGCGTGACGGAGGTCATGGGCTCCACACCCTCCACGTCGACGTCCTGAAGCTGCTCGATCCAGTCGAGAATGCGCGACAGATCCTCGGCCAGGGCCGGCAGATCCTCGTCGGCCACGCGGATGCGCGCCAGATGCGCGACGCGGGCGGCGGTGGCGGGGTCGAGGGACATGGGCGGAGCCTCGGGCTGCTGCGGCGTCGACGGCCGCGGCGGC
>JBCBYE010000386.1:0-4770 GCA_039816075.1 Pseudomonadota bacterium
CGCCCCCAAGCACGCCCTCCGACCGCGCCCCGTCCCGAAGGCGCCCCTCATGCGCCCCGAACGAAGCTCGACCATGGCGAGGTTTCGCCCCGGCCGCAACGACTTGACAGGCGTCGACGGGTCGGCGGCGTCAGCCCCCGCGCTGCGCGACGCCTTCGTCGTAGCCGCGGTAGAACAGGGCCTCGTCCGGCGCCTCGCCATGCTTGGCGCAGAAGTCGTAGTAGCTGCGGATGATCTCCCGCGGGGCGCCCCGCGCGCCCTCGATCCGGCCCTTCTCGCGCCAGTCGGCGTTGCCGCACTGGCCCCGGCTCATGTTGGCGAAGGGGGAATAGAGCGTGTCGCCCTCGGCGAAGTCCCGCGCGCCGGAGTCGGCGCAGGCGGCGAGGGCGAGACAGCAGGCGATGAAGGCGATGCGGGTCATGCCTGAGGTTCTAGGCCCGCGCGCCCGGCCGTCCAGCGCGCCGTTCAGGCCCCGCTCAGACCTCCGCTCGGACCCGAGCCGGCATCCCGGCCGAGCCCCCCCGGTCCGGGCCGTCGCGCCGCCGCCTCCGGCCCGGCGCTCAGCCGTCCCAGCCGGCCGCGCGCAGGGCCGGCAGCAGCTTGACCTCGAGGTCGTCGTTCTGGATCGGGCCCACATGCTTGTAGGCGATGCGCCCGTCGCCGGTGACCACGAAGGTCTCCGGCACGCCGTAGACGCCCCATTCGATGCCCGCGCGGCCGGTCTGATCGACGCCGACCTTGGCATAGGGATCGCCCAGCTCCTCCAGAAAGCCGCGCGCGCCGGCGCCGCCGTCCTTGTAGTTCAGGCCATGCACGGTCACGCCCATCTCCGCCAGGCGCATCAGCTCGGGATGCTCGATGCGGCAGGGGCCGCACCAGCTGGCCCAGACGTTGACCACCGTGGGCTCGCCCGCGGTCAGATCGGCGGTGGAGAACACGCCCTCCCCCTCGCGCAGGCCCTCCAGCTCGAACTGCGGCGCAGGATCGTCGATCAGGGCCGAGGGCAGGGTGTCCTTGTCGCGGCCCAGCATGGCCCAGGCCAGCGCCGCGAAGGCCAGAAAGACCGCCAGCGGGATCAGGGCCCACAGCGCGTTGCGGCGCTTCTCCCCGGATGCGACGTCGCTCATCCGCTCCTCCTGCCGCGGCCATGCCGCTCTTCCAGCCGCTCCAGCTCCGCCCGGGCGCGGCGCGAGGCGCGCAGCGACGCGCCGATCACCGCCGCCAGGATCGCCAGCGTGGCGGCGTAGCTGGTCAGCACATAGCCCGCATAGGGCCCCAGATCGGGCATCACGCCCCCTCCCCCGCCGCCAGGCGGATGGCGCGGGCGCGACGCTTGCGGATCTCCGTGCGCACGCGCAGCAGCAGCAGCGCCAGGAACAGCAGAAAGAACCCGCCCAGGCTGATCACCAGCGGCCGCCAGAACACGTCGGCGACGTTGGTTTCCTTGTCGAGGCTCAGGCTCGACCCCTGGTGCAGGCCCTGGTTCCAGAAATAGACCGCATAGCGGCTGACGATGGCGAAGACCGAGCCCACCAGGCACAGGACCGAGGTCAGATCCGCCGCCGCGTCCGGGTCGTCCACCGCCGCCCAGAGCGCGATGTAGCCCACGTAGAAGAAGAAGAGGATCGCGAAGCTGGTCAGCCGGGGGTCCCAGGCCCAGGCCGTGCCCCACATGGGCTGCCCCCAGAGCGCGCCGGTCAGCAGCGCGATCAGCACCATGCAGGCGCCCACGGGCGCCGCCGCCTTGGCGGCGAGCGCGCTGACATGGTGACGGCGGATCAGCCAGATCAGGCTCGCCACGGCCATCATCGCATAGACGTTGATGGCCATCGTGGCGGCGGGGACGTGGATGTAGATGATCTTGACGGTGGAGCCCTGTTGGTAATCGTCCGGCGTGAAGAAGAAGCCCCAGATCAGGCCCGTGCCCAGGCACAGCGCCGCGGCGGCCGCCACCCAGGGCAGCAGCGCCCCGCTCAGCCGCATGAAGCGGGCGGGGTTGGCGAATTCCCAGATCGAAGAGGCGGCGGCGCGCGAGCTCATGGGCGAGGAGATACTCCGCCCGCCGCCCCCCCGCAACGCGTCCGGGCGTCACGACCGCGTGGCGGGGCCGGAAGGAATTGGCGCGGGGCGGACGACGGGGCAGAGTGTCGCAGATCGCGCCGCCCGGCCGGCGTCGGCCCCGATCCTGTCGCGCGGCCCGCCCGCCCACCCCCGTCGCGACAGGATCGGGGCCAGGATCGGGGCTCCAGGATCGGGGCGCCGGGATCGGGGCCCAGTATCGGGCCCGGGCCGGCCGGGCGCCGTGGCGAACGAGACGCGAGACGCGAAACACGAGGGAGGAGGACACCCATGGGTTGGATCGGCGTGATCGTCGCGGGCCTGGCCGGCTTCGGCTTCGGCGCGATCTGGTACAGCGTGCTGGCGGAGCCCTGGCGCCGCGCCGTCGGGCTGAGCGAGGCCGAGGCGAAGGCCGGCATGAGCCGCCCGACGCCCTTCGTCATCGCCGTGATCGGCGCCGTTCTGGTGGCGGGCATGATGCGCCACGCCTTCGTGACGGGCGGCGTGAACGGCTTTTTCGAGTGCGTCGTCAGCGGCTTGGGCGTCGGCCTTTTCTTCGCCGCGCCCTGGCTCGCCATCAGCTACGGCTTCGCGCAGCGCAAGCCGGCGCTGATGCTGATCGACGGCGGCCACGTGACCGGGGCCTGCACGGTGATCGGGCTGACGCTCAGCTTTTTTCTATGACGGGCGCGGGCCGGGGCGCGCGCTCCGGCCTCAGTCGGTCAGGCGGGGCGGCGGTCCGCCCCGCGCCGCCTCCACCGCGCCGCGGGGGGTGAAGCCCGGGGGCGACGTCTGCCAGATCGAGCCGTCGCGCACCTTGGAGGCGCCCAGCTCGAACAGCGCGGTCATGAACTCCGGATCGAACTGCTCGGCCGGCTGCAGCGCGAAATCGGCGGGAATCCACGCGTAATTGGCGTTCAGCTCGTCCCGCGCGGCCACGGAATGGATGCGATAGAGGTCGCCGACCGCCTGCGCGTACCACAGCCGGTCGATGGCGGCGCCGGCGATGTCGGGCACGCGCGGCTCCACCACCTTGGCGGGCGGGCGCACCGCGCCGTTGACGACGACGTAGAGGTTGCGGTCCACCTTGATGCCCGTCAGCGCGTCCAGCAGGTAGCCCGGCGCCTGGGGCGACAGCACGTTGACCTGGCTGGTGACGCCGCCGTCCACATGCATCTCGAGATAGGTCTCGCCGTTCGCCTCCACGTCGAAGAAGACCGGCGGGAAGGCGACGGGGATGGCGGCCGAGGCCTGGATCAGCTTGCGGAACAGCTCCAGCGCGCCGGGCCGGCCCGAGGCGGCGATGGCCCCCATGTCCCAGATCACCGAGCGGCCGGCGTCGATGTTGGTGGTGCCCACGAACAGGCGCCGGCCCTTGCGGTGCTCGACGGCGATTTCCTCGAGAAATTCGGGGGTTATGTAGCGGGCGATGGTGTTGCGCAGGCCGGCGGTGTCGGTCAGGGAGGCGCCGCCGAAGAGGCCCGAGAGGATCTGCGGCTCCACCAGATCCTCGGTGCGGGTCCGGGTGTAGACCTCTTCGAGGACGGGGTCGTATTGCGGCCCCAGGAAGGCGAAGGGCGCGATGATCGAGCCGGTGCTGATGCCGCTGACCAGGGCGAAGGCCGGACGCTCCCCCGATTTCGTCCATTCGGTCAGCACGCCGGCGGCGAAGGCCCCGTACTGCCCGCCGCCGGACAGGGCGAGAAAGTTCACCTCGGGCGTTTCGCCCCGGGCGGCCTCGTCCGAGAACTCTTCGACGATCATGCGCGCGCGATTGCGCATGGCCGCCTCCACCCGATCCACGTCGTTGATATCGCCCCAGAAACGGATGTCCGGGCCGAAGCCGACAGGGGTCGCCGCCTCGGTCAGAGCGACCGGCACGGGGTTGCGCGGCCCCAGCGTGGCGGCGCAGCCGGCCAGGGCGAGGGCGGCCGACAGGCCGATGGCGGCGGAGGCGAAGCGGAGGGGCATGGGGTCAAGGTCCGATGAGAAAAGCCGCCGGCAGAGTGGACCGGCGGCCTGAGTCGGTAAAGCGAAAGGGCGCCGGGCGAGGCGGATCGGACCGCCTCGCGCCCCGACGGGGCCCGGGGCGAGGCGGTCAGGCGGCGCGGGAGAGCTTGATGAAGCGTTCCAGATGGTGGTCGGCGTCGCCCAGGACATGGTCGATCATGATGATCCGCTTGGCGTAATGGCCGACCGCGTATTCCCAGGTCATGCCGATTCCGCCATGGATTTGAATGGCTTCCTCGGCCACGTGCTTGCCGGCGCGGCCGATCATGTTCTTGGCGGCGGAGACGTAGAGCTCGCGTTCGGCGCGGTCGCCCTCCATCCGCCCGGCGGCGTTGATGACGGCGGAGCGGGCCTGCTCGATCTCGATCGACATGTCCACGAGCCGATGCTGCAGGGCCTGAAAGGCGCCGATGGGGCGGCCGAACTGCTTGCGCTGCTTGGCGTAGTCCACCGTCATCTCATGCGCCACGGCCATGGCGCCCAGCGCCTCGGCGCACAGGGCGACGGTGGCGAGCGCCAGCGTTTTTTCCAGCGTTTCAAAGGCCTTGCCGGCCTCGCCCAGCAGCTCCCCCGGGGCGCCGTCGAGGGTGATTTCAGCGACGCGGCCGCCGTCGCCCTGTGCGCCGAGGCGCTGGGCGCCATGGCCGTGGCGCATGAGATGACGGTGGACTACGCCAAGCAGCGCAAGCAGTTCGGCCGCCC
>JBCBYE010000682.1:0-2428 GCA_039816075.1 Pseudomonadota bacterium
CACGCTGATCGGCGGGGCCGATGCGGACAGCCTCGACGGCGGGGGCGGGAACGACGTTCTGCGCGGCGGCGGCGGCGACGACGTTCTGCGCGCAGGCGGCAGCGGAACCGATCGGCTGGACGGCGGCGCCGGCGACGACGACCTGCGCGGCAACGGCACGGCCGACACGCTCGACGCGGGATCCGGCGACGACAGGCTCAACGGCGCCGGCGGGGCGGACGTCCTGCGCGGCGGGTCGGGCGACGACGTGCTCAGGGGGAGCGGCGGCAGGGACCGCCTCGTCGACGACGATGTGAACAAGCGCGCCGGCGACGACGACCTGATCGGAGGAGCCGGCGCGGACGTCATCATCTCCAACGCCGGCATCGACACGGCGACAGGCGACTCCACCCAAATCGGCAGCGAGACGTTCGCCGACCTCTTCATCTTCCGCGCCCGTTCCGAGTTGACGGACGGCGCCCATGACCTCGTGATCCTGGATTTCGGCGAGGGCGAGGACATCGTGCGCTTCGACGCGGCCCGGTCCGTCACGGGCGCGACGACGCCCGTGGTCGGCGTCGGGGTCAGCGACGTGACCGTGAACGGCGTCCTCGTACCGGATGACGACGGCAACCTCGTCGCGGCGACCGGCGCCATCCTGGTCGTCTTCGTCGACGCCCCCCGGCCGGAGGAGGAAGCGGCCGGGGCCGTGATCCTCACCGGCGTGGAAGCGGTGGACGTGCTCGCCGATCCGGGCGTCTATATTCAGAACGCGGGGGATTTCAGCTACATCGCGTTCTGATCGACGCCGCGAGAGGGGGGCGCGACCGGGCGTCGAACGCCGGCGCAGGTGGCGCCGGGTCCGGGCCCTCGTCGTCAAGCGTCCGAACCCTGTACCCAAGGGCCCGCCCCGTCGATCGCGCAGCTTGGCCCAGGGCGGCGCCCGCCCCGCGCGTCCTTTGCAGCATGCCCCGCCGGGGTTCTCTGCGGCGGATCCCCGCCGAGGATCCCTGCGGCGGATCCCCGCCGAGGATCCCTGCGGCGGATCCCTGCGCCACGCCCGCTGCGCCGTGTTCCAGTTCGCCGAGGCCGCGCTGCCGCGCGAGGGGGTTCGCCGGCGGGCTCGGCCTGATCAACGGCCTGCGCGGGCCGCGTGCCGCGGCGGCGTCGGCATGACTTGGACGGGGAACGGATCGGCGGCGCGCGGCGCCGGCCATGGGACCGGTGCGAGCGGCACATCTCGACCCGTCGCCCTTTGCCGTGCCGGAGCTCCAATTCCGGCCGTCGAGGGTCCGGCGTCGCCCGAGAAAGGCGGGGCCAAGGCATCTTTCGGCTTGATACGGCCGTTCGGCGCCCGCACTCTGGATCTTGAAGATGCACATGGGGCCTCCTGGCTGAAACTGCCGCGCGAGGACCCCGGATCGAGGGATGATCATGTTCAAGACTCTGGCTTCGGTCGCGTCGGCGGCCCTGCTTCTGGGGGCGGCGCAGGCGCATGCCATGGCGACCTATGAGGCCATCTCGACCGCGGAGATCGGCTTCGAGGTTTCGGACGGAACGCCGGGGCACTCGGGCTGTCTGACCTTGCTCTTCGATTCCGCGGCGTTCGGGAACGCGACGAAGATGGCGTCCACCGACGCAGGCTGCATGAGCGACGCGACGTCGGCGTCCGCGGATCACGAAAGCTCGGTGAGCGGCGACGCGTCCCCCGACTTCGGACTGTCGTTCGGCGAAGTGGAAACCGAAGGCACGCTCACTCTTGTGAACGACACGTCGATCGACCCGGTTTCCGTCCTCGTCGGGTATGATCTGTTCGTCGATACGGACGCCTCGATAATGGATCCGGCCACAGAGGACGCGGTTGCAGTCGCGGAGGTCTACTTTTCGCTGTCCATCGACGATTTCCTCGTGTTCGATCTCTTCTTTTCCTCGGAAACCGATCCGATCAACATGATCGCGACGGGACCTGACGGTGTCTTGGATAGCATTTCCATTGATCTGTCGCCGGGCGAGGAGTTGAAGGTTGAGTTCGGCACCTTCGCCGAAGGTTTTGCCATCGCGACGGCGACGGCAGTTCCATTGCCCGGCGCGGTGGTCCTGATGATCGCGGGCCTGGCCGGTCTGGGCGTGGTCGGTTTCCGCCGCCGCGCCTGATCCGCGTTCAAGGCCAACGGACAAAAAAAGGCCCCAAAGGGCAAGTTTCATCCTCTCAGGCCGCAGTCTCGCAAATGCCATCGATGAGGTTGTGCAGGCGTCGCGTAACGAGGGGGGGCTCGGCGACCCGGCCCCTCATCAAGGCCGTGGCGGCGTTGAACAGCCTCCAGGCCGTCTTGTCGCCCCGGTCATGTTCCGGGTCGTGCCGCTGGCGATCCACCAGAGCGATCCGCTGTCTTGAAAAATTCAAAATGGAGATGCCGACGCGCGTTTCCGGGCGGACGTTGTTTGCGGC
>JBCBYE010000679.1:0-2442 GCA_039816075.1 Pseudomonadota bacterium
GCGGCCCGAGGGGGCTCGACGCCCCCGAGGGGCGCGCGCCTCGCGGGACGCGGGCGGTGACGTCGGAGCCAAGCGCGCCGCCGGAGCCGGCGGCGATCACCCATCGGCGCGTGGCGTCCATCGCGGTGCCGATCATGCTGTCGAACGTCACCGTGCCGCTTCTGGGCATGGTCGACACCGCGGTCGTCGGGCAGCTGGGCGATGCGGCGCCGATCGCGGCGGTGGGGCTCGCCACGGCCGTGATCTCGCTGGTCTACTGGATGTTCGGCTTTCTGCGCATGGGCACCTCGGGCCTGGTGGCGCAGGCCAAGGGCGCGGGGGAGGCGGCGGAGACGGGCGCGCTGCTGATGCGCGGGCTGATCGTGGCGGTCGTCTCGGGCCTTGCCTTCGTTCTGCTGCAGGGGCTGATCGTGCGGGCCGCGGTCGCCGCCGCGGCGGCGGAGCCGGAGGTGGAGGCGATGGCCGCCGCCTATCTGTCGGTGCGCCTGTGGGGGGCGCCCTTCGCCATTTCCATCTACGCGCTGACCGGCTGGCTGATCGGGATGGAGCGGACGGGCGGGGTTCTGGCGCTGCAGCTGACCATGAACGGGCTGAACGCGGCGCTGAGCGTCCTCTTCGTGCTCGGCTTCGGCTGGGGGGTGGAGGGGGTGGCCGCCGCCACGGTCATCGCCGAGGTGGTGGGCGCGGCGCTGGGCCTGCGCCTTTGCCGATCGGCCTTCGCCGGGGATCAGTGGCGGGACATGGCCCGGGTGCTAGACCGGGCGAAGATCCGGCGCATGGCGGAGGTGAACGGCGACATCCTGATCCGCTCGGCCCTGCTGGAGCTGGGCTTCGCCATCTTCATCTTCGTCTCACCGCTGTTCGGCACGGCGGTGCTGGCGGCGAACCATGTCCTCTTCAAGTTCATCGAGATCATCGCCTTCGCGCTGGACGGCTTCGCCTTCGCGGCCGAGACGCTGGCCGGGCAGGCCTTCGGCGCGCGGCGGCCGGACACGGTGCGGCGGGCGTCGATCATGTCGGCGGTCTGGGGCCTGGGGATGACCGGGGCGCTGTCGGCAATGTTCCTGTTGGCCGGGCCCTGGATCATCGACCTGATCGCCGTGGCGCCGGACGTGCGGGCCGAGGCGCGGGTCTACCTGCCCTGGATCGTCGCGGTGCCGGTGCTGAGCCTGCCGGCCTTCATGTTCGACGGCATCTTCGTCGGCGCGACGCGCACGCGGGACATGCGCAATTCGATGATCCTGTCGCTGGCGCTCTACCTGGCGTGCGCCGCGGCGCTGGTTCCGCTGCTGGGCGCGCATGGGCTGTGGGCGGCGCTGCTGATCTTCTTCGCCGCGCGCGGCATCACGCTGGGCCTGCGCTATCCGGCGCTGGAGCGGGCGGCGGCGACCGGCTAGCGTGAACCCTCGGGCCGAGGGAGGGAGATCGCCATGGCGGACGTGTTCGGGTTGACCGTGGAGCGGACGGTGGAGGACGCCGCGGCGCTGCGCGGCACGTTGGGCGAGCCGAGCGAACGGGCGGCCAACAAGGTCACGGATCGGATCGATGCGCCGACGGCGCGCTGGATCGCCGCCTCGCCCTTCGCGGTGATGGCGACGCGGCGGGCCGACGGCGGCGTGGACCTGACGCCGCGCGGCGACCCGCCGGGCTTCGCCAAGGTGCTGTCGCCCGAGGTGCTGGCGCTGCCGGAGCGGCCGGGGAACCGGCGCGGCGATGCGCTGGAGAACCTGCTGGCGGATCCGCGGCTGGGACTGATCTTTCTGATCCCGGGCGAGGGCGCGACGCTGCGCATCTCGGGGGAGGCGAAGATCGTGCGCGACGCCGGGCTGGCCGAGCGCATGGAGGTGCGCGGCCACAGGCCCGATCTGATCCTGCTGCTGCGGGTGGAGCGGGTGCTGTCGCACTGCCCCAAGGCGCTCATCCGATCCTCGCTCTGGCGGCCGGAGGCGTGGCCGGATCGGAACGACGTGCCGAGCATGGCCGAGCTGATGGTGGCCCATGGCGCGCCGGTGGACCGGGAGGAGATGGAAGCGGTGATCGAGCGTGATTCGCGGGAGCGGCTGTACTGACCGCCCCCGCGGCGAGGGCGCCCGCGGCGCGCGGCGCCGTCAGCGGCGCATGAACATGTCCAGCACGTCGTCGAGCGGCGTGCCGTCGCCGTCGGCGTCGAGCATCTGGAGCAGCCCGCCGAGCTGACCGCCGGCCGCGCCGCCGGCGGCGCCTCCTCCGCCGCCCGAGAGCAGACCGCCGACGAGATTGCCGACAAGGCCGCCTGCGCCGCCGCCCGACGCCCCCCCGGCCAGGGCGCCCAGCAGGTCGCCGATGCCGGCGCCGGCGCGGTCCATGCCGCCGCCGAGGCCGCCGCGCATCGCGGCGATCTCCGCGTCCGGGGCCTGCTTCTGCATCGCGCCCATGGCCATGGCGGCGAGGGCGGGCAGGAAC
>JBCBYE010000370.1:0-4905 GCA_039816075.1 Pseudomonadota bacterium
CAGCTTGTCGATGATCCGCTTCATCTCCTTGGCCTTGGGCAGCGTCGTCTTGATCTGCTCGTGCTCGATCAGGCTGCTGGCCATGTTGGCGAACATCGCCTTGCGATGCTCATGGGTGCGGTTCAGCTTGCGGTAGCCGTGTCCGTGGCGCATTTTTTCGGTTCCATCTCAGAGGTTTATGCTTTGTCCGGGGCGCCCTGCGTCGGGGCGACCCTCCTTGGGGCCTTGCGGCCCGGGTCGTGCGGCGGGGACGGTCGCCCGTCCCCGCGGGTCTCAGAACTGGTCCTCGTACTTGCGGGCCAGATCCTCGATGTTCTCGGGCGGCCAGTCGCTGACGTCCATGCCGAGGTGGAGGCCCATCTGGGTGAGGACCTCCTTGATCTCGTTGAGGCTCTTGCGGCCAAAGTTCGGCGTGCGGAGCATCTCGGCCTCGGTCTTTTGGATCAGGTCGCCGATATAGACGATATTGTCGTTCTTCAGGCAGTTGGCGGAGCGCACCGACAGCTCCAGCTCGTCGACCTTCTTGAGGAGGAGCGGGTTGAAGCCGATCTCGGCGTCCTCTTCCTTGCGGCCGGCGGTCTCGGGCTCTTCGAAGTTCACGAAGACGCTGAGCTGGTCCTGAAGGATGCGCGCGGCGTAGGCCACGGCGTCCTCCGGCGTGACGGAGCCGTCGGTTTCCACGTTCAGGGTCAGCTTGTCGTAGTCGAGAACCTGGCCCTCGCGCGTCGGCTCCACCTTGTAGGAGACCTTCTTGACCGGGCTGAAAAGGGCGTCGACCGGGATCAGGCCGATGGGGCTGTCCTCGGTCTTGGCCTTCTCGGCGGGGACGAAGCCCTTGCCGGTGTCGACGGTGACCTCCATGTGCAGCGAGGCGCCCTCGTCCAGATGGCAGATCACGTGAGAGGGATTGAGGATCTCGATCCCTGCGCTCTCGCTCATCTCCCCGGCGGTGACCTCGCCCGGACCTTCGCCGCGCAGGGTCAGACGCTTGGGGCCGTCGGCCTCCATCTTCACCGCGACGCCCTTGATGTTCAGGACGATGTCGGTGACGTCCTCGCGCACGCCGGCGACCGAGCTGAACTCATGCAGCACGCCGTCGATCTGGATCGAGGTGATGGCGCCGCCCTGCAGCGAGCTGAGCAGCACGCGGCGCAGCGCGTTGCCGAGGGTGAGGCCGAAGCCGCGCTCCAGCGGTTCGGCGACGACCGTGGCCAGGCGCTGGGGGTCCGGACCGGGACGCACGTCCAGGCCGGTGGGGCGGATGAGCTCGCGCCAGTTCTTTTGGATCATGGGGTCCTCCATGCCTGCCCGCGGCGGATCCGCGCCTTGGGCTCCCGAGGATTCCGGGGCGCCGGAACGGGCGAGGCCCGCGCATCGGAGCGCGGGCCGGGCCGGTCGGCGCGGGGGAGCCGCAGCGCTGCGGCCCCCCGAGAAAACGACGTCAGACGCGGCGGCGCTTGGGCGGCCGGCATCCGTTATGCGCGATCGGCGTCACGTCGCGGATGGCGGTGATGGTGAAGCCCGCGGCCTGCAGCGCGCGCAGCGCGCTTTCGCGGCCCGAGCCCGGCCCCTGCACCTCGACGTCGAGGGTGCGCATGCCATGCTCCTGCGCCTTCTTGCCCGCATCCTCGGCCGCGACCTGCGCGGCGTAGGGCGTGGACTTGCGCGACCCCTTGAAGCCCATCGCGCCGGCGGAGGACCAGGAGATGGCGTTGCCCTGGGCGTCGGCGATGAGGATCTTGGTGTTGTTGAAGCTGGCGTTCACATGGGCGACGCCCGACGTGATGTTCTTGCGTTCCTTGCGCTTGACGCGCTGCTTGTCCCGAGCCATCGGCCGACCCCCTTACTTCTTCTTGCCGGCGATCGGCTTGGCCTTGCCCTTGCGGGTGCGGGCGTTGGTGTGCGTGCGCTGACCGCGGACCGGAAGGCCGCGGCGATGGCGCAGGCCGCGGTAGCAGCCCAGATCCATCAGACGCTTGATGTTCACGGCCACTTCGCGGCGCAGGTCGCCCTCGACGGTCAGATGCGCGTCGATGTGCTCGCGCACGGCCAGAACCTCGGCGTCGGACAGCTCGTTGACGCGGCGCGCTTCGGCGATGCCCACCGCGTCGCAGACCTGCTTGGCCGTCGACTGACCGATGCCATGGATGTACGTGAGAGCGATATGCGCCCTCTTGTTGGTCGGGATGTTCACGCCGGCTATGCGCGCCAAGGTCCGTCTCCAGTCTCTCGTCGGGCCGGCCGGGCCGCGGGCGGCCGCGTCGGCGGGCGTCTTGTTCGTAACAGCAAGGCCGACCCGGGTTTTCCCAAGCCGGCCGTCAGTCGGGCGTTGCAGCTCGAAACCGGCCGCGCGGCCCGGAGATTCGACTCTCCAGTCGTTCGGAGAGCGGCACTATAGGGAGGGGCCGGGGGGCGTCAACCCTCCGGCAAGGTGTTTTCAGGCGAGCGATGCGTCGATCTCGGAGGCCACCGTTTCGGGAGCGCCCATGCCGTCGACGGCGCGCAGCTGACCGTGGACGTAGTAATACCCGATCAGGGGCGCGGTGTCGCGGTAGTAGTTGAACAGACGCGTTCGCATCGACTCTTCGTTGTCGTCGGGCCGGCGCTTGAACGCCCCCTTGGCCCCGCAGTTGTCGCACACGTCCTCGATCTGCGGGCGCTTGGTGCGGTCGTGATAGACCTCGCCGCAGGCGCCGCAGGTGAAGCGGCCGACGACGCGCTCGACCAGCGCCTCGTCGTCGACCTTCATCTCCACCACGCCGTTCAGGACCAGCCCCTGGGCCTTGAGCAGGTCGCCCAGGGCGTCGGCCTGGGCCAGCGTGCGGGGAAAGCCGTCGAAGATGGCGCCGGCCTCGGCGGCCCCGTTCTCCAGCTTTTCCTTGATGAGGTCGATGACGATCTCGTCCGTGACCAGATCGCCCCGTTCCATCACCGCCTTGACCTTGCGGCCCATCTCGGTGCCGGCCGCCTGCGCCTCGCGCAGCATGTCGCCGGTGGAGAGCTGGACCATGCCCTTCTCTTCGACCAGCTTGCGGGCCTGGGTGCCTTTTCCGGCGCCCGGCGGCCCGAGCAGAATGATGTTCATCGTTTCTTCTTCGCCCCCCTGCGGCCCAATCGGGACTTCTCGATGAGTCCTTCGTATTGGTGCGCCAGCAGGTGGCTTTGCACCTGCGTGACGGTATCCATGGTCACTGAGACCACGATCAGCAGCGATGTGCCGCCGAAATAGAACGGCACCGCGAGCTCGGAGATCAGAATCTCGGGCAGCACGCAGATGATCGCCAGATAGCCCGCGCCGACCGTGGTCAGGCGTGTGAGCACATAGTCGAGATACTCGGACGTCTTCTTGCCCGGACGGATGCCCGGCACGTAGCCGCCGTTCTTCTTCAGATTGTCCGCCACGTCGTCGGGATTGAAGACGACGGAGGTGTAGAAGAAGGCGAAGAACACGATCAGCGCCACGAAGGTCAGCAGGTACAGCGGCTGACCCCGGCCCAGATACGCGCCGATGTAGCCCATGACGCCGCCCGCCCCCCCATCGGCGCTGAACCCGGCCACGGTGGCGGGCAGCAGCAGCAGAGAGCTGGCGAAGATCGGCGGAATGACGCCGGCGGTGTTGACCTTGAGCGGGAGGTAGCTCGTCTCCCCCCCGTACATCTTCTGTCCCACCTGGCGCTTGGGATACTGGACCAGCACGCGGCGCTGCGCCCGTTCGATGTAGACCACCGCGGCGATCACCGCGACGGCGCCGATCATGACGGCGATGATGAGGCCGGCGGCCAGCTGCCCGGTGCGGCCCAGCTCGAAGAACTGCGCCAGGGCGCGCGGCAGCTCGGCGATGATGCCGACATAGATGATCAGCGAGATGCCGTTGCCGATGCCGCGGGCGGTGATCTGCTCGCCCAGCCACATCAGGAACATGGTGCCGCCGACCAGCGTGATCACGGCCGTGGCGCGGAAGAACCAGCCTGGATCGGTGGCGAGGCCCTGCCCCTCCAGCCCGACGGCGATGCCGTAGGCCTGGACCGTGGCCAGCAGCACAGTGCCGTAGCGGGTGTACTGGTTGATCTTTCGGCGGCCCGCTTCGCCTTCCTTCTTCAGCTTCTCCAGCTCCGGCACCATGGAGGTCATCAGCTGCATGATGATGGAGGCGGAGATGTAGGGCATGATGCCCAGCGCGAAGATCGCCATGCGGCTGACGGCGCCGCCGGCGAACATGTTGAAGACGCCCAGAATGCCGCCCTGGGTCTGCTCGATGAAGCGGGCGAGCTGCACCGTGTCGATGCCCGGCAGCGGGATGTAGGTCCCGAGGCGATAGATGATCAGCAGGCCGAGCGCGAAGAGAATGCGGTTCTGGAGATCCTTGGCCTTGCCGAAGGTGCTCCAGCTGAGGTTCGCGGCCATCTGCTCGGCGGCGGATGTCGCCATGGGGCGGCTCCCTGGTCTTTCTTCTCGCGGGCGCGGGGCCCCGCGCGACGACGCCGCCGGGGACGAAGCCCGCGGCGGCGTCGGGGGTTAGATAGCGACGGGGACGGCGGCCCGCAACGTCGTCATTCCGACGCGGCGTCTTCCGCCGGGGCGGCGTCGGCGGCGGGGGCCTTGGCCGGCTCGGACAGCGTGATGGAACCGCCGGCGGCCTCGATTGCGGCCACGGCCGACTTCGACGCGCCGGTGATCTGCAGCGTCAGAGCCTGCGAGACCTCGCCGCGGCCCAGCAGGCGCACGCCGTCGCGCTTGCGGCGCACCAGGCCCGAGGCGACGAGCGCGTCCTCGTCGATGGGGGCCTTGGCGTCGATCTTGCCGGCCTCGATGAACTTCGACAGCAGGTCGAGATTGATCACCGCGTGGCGCTTGGCGTTGATGTTGTTGAAGCCGCGCTTGGGCAGGCGCTGGTAGAGCGGCATC
>JBCBYE010000494.1:0-3812 GCA_039816075.1 Pseudomonadota bacterium
AGGCCCAGCCCGCCCAGCCCCGCCAGCAGCAGCGGCGCGGCGGCGGGCAGCGGCACGTCCGAGGACGTCCGCGGGGCCTTCACCCCGGCAAAGCCTCCGGCCTCCATCGACAGCGAGATCATCACCGTGTCGCCCGCGCCGATGAAGAACGAGGCGTTGATCTCACCGGCTTCGCCCACATCCTCGGCGTCGCCGGCCAGCGCCGGACTTGCGAACGTCATGAAATCATAGTCGATCGCCACGCCGCTCGACGCGCCGGTCAGCTCCACCGCCAGGTCCGCCCAGGCCGAGGCCGATTCGGTCGTCGGGTCGTCGATCTCGGCGAAAGACTCGGCCACGGCGCTGAAGACGATCAGCACCTCCACCTCTGTCGCGTTGTCGTTGGTCACCCTGAAGGCGCCCTCGGCCCGCTGCTGCGTCGAGGCGGCGTCCCCCGAAGCCGAGGCGGAGCCATATCCCAACAGCTCCAACGCCAGGACAGCATCGCCCTTTCGCGCGGGCCGCGCCTTCGCTACACCCCGCCCATGCTCGACCGCGCCCATAACGCCCCGCCGCTTCCGCCCGAGATCGCGCGCCGGCGCACCTTCGCCATCATCTCGCATCCCGATGCGGGCAAGACGACGCTGACCGAAAAGCTCCTGCTCTTCGGCGGCGCCATCAACATGGCCGGCCAGGTGCGCGCGAAGGGGGAGGCGCGGCGCACGCGCTCCGACTTCATGAAGATGGAGCAGGACCGCGGCATCTCCGTCTCCGCCTCGGCCATGTCGTTCGAGTACGACGGCAACTGGTTCAACCTGGTGGATACGCCCGGCCATGACGACTTTTCCGAGGACACGTTCCGCGTCCTCACGGCCGTCGACGCCGCCATCATGGTCATCGACGGCGCCAAGGGGATCGAGAGCCAGACGCGCAAGCTTTTCGAAGTCTGCCGCATGCGCGACATGCCTATCCTGACCTTCTGCAACAAGATGGACCGCGAAAGCCGCGAAACCTTCGAGATCATCGACGAGATTCAGGAGATGCTGGCCATCGACGTCTCCCCCGCCTCCTGGCCCGTGGGCATGGGGCGCGACTTCGTCGGCGCCTACGATCTGTTCGCGGACCGCCTGTCGGTCATGGACCGGGCCGAGCGCAACGTGCGCGGCGAGACGGTGGCCATCGAGGGCCTCGACGATCCCAAGCTAACCCGGCACATGAGCGAACCGCAGGCGGAGACCCTGGCCGAAGAGGTGGAGATGGCTCGCGGCCTGCTGCCGGACTTCGACGCCCAGGCGTTCCGCGACGGGACCATGACGCCGATCTGGTTCGGCTCCGCCCTCAATTCCTTCGGCGTGAAGGAGCTGCTGGACGGTCTCGCCGCCCATGCCCCCGCGCCGCAGACCCGCGCGGCGGAGCCTCGGCAGGTTTCGCCAGAGGAATCAAAGGTCTCCGGCTTCGTCTTCAAAGTTCAGGCGAACATGGACCCCAAGCATCGCGACCGCGTCGCGTTCCTGCGCCTGTGCTCCGGCCACTTCAAGCGCGGTATGAAGTTGAAGCATGTAAGATCCGGAAAACCCATGGCGATCTCCAATCCGGTGATGTTCCTGGCGTCCGAGCGGGAGGTGCTGGACGACGCCTGGGCCGGCGACATCATCGGCATCCCCAACCATGGCCAGCTGCGCATCGGCGATGCGTTGACGGAAGGCGAAGATCTGCGCTTCACCGGCATCCCGTCCTTCGCGCCGGAGCTGCTGCAATCGGTGCGCGCGGGCGATCCGCTCAAGGCCAAGCATCTCGACAAGGCCCTGACCCAGTTCGCCGAGGAAGGCGCCTCCAAGCTCTTCAAGCCGCAGATCGGCTCCGCGCCCATCGTCGGGGTCGTCGGCCAGCTGCAGTTCGAGGTGCTGGCCAGCCGCATCGAGCTGGAATACGGCCTGCCCGTGCGCTTCGAGCCCACCCAGTTCACCGGCGCCCGCTGGATCCACGGCTCCGACGAGGCGGTGGAGGCCTTCGCCAGGGCCAACAAGGGCCACATGGCCCAGGACCACGACGGCGATCCGGTCTACATGACCCGCCTGCAATGGGACCTGGACCGGGTCGAGCGCGACCATCCCGACATCCGCCTCAGCGCCACCAAGGAAACGCTGGCCTGACGCAACGCGACGCGGCGCTTGTTCGAACGAGAGTCTCCTGCTGAAACTCGGTGCAGCGCCCGGCCGCCGGCGCGCCCGCCCTTCGAGGGCCCGTCGCGGCCCGTCACGAGCAGGAGCCGACCCCATGCGCAGCCCTCTGCACGCCCTTCTCGCCCTCGTCGCGCCGACGCTGATCGCGCTGACGCTGATCGCCGCCTCGCCGGCCCCTGCACAGGACGCCGCCGCCGAGGAGGGGCCGCCGCCCCTGCCCGAAGCGGTCGTGGACCCGGCGACGCCCGTCGAGGACCTGGTGCTGCGCCTCACGCCGCTGACGCGCGACGAGCTCGCCGCCGCGGCCGAGGCCTGGCTGGCCCTTGTCAAGGAGAAGACGCAGGAGGTGGTCGACGCCCAGATCGCCGCCCGCGAGGCCGCCGACGCGCCCGGCGGCGATGCGGAGCGCGAGAAGGTCGTGACGCTGACCGAAGAGCGCCGCCGCCTCTTCGCCTCCTACAGCACCGTCGTCGACGCGTGGGAGCGCAAGGCCGGCGACGCCGACCAGATCGCCGCCTACCGCGCCTACCGCACCGCCATCGTGGTCGACGAGACGCGCAGCGCGGACTACCAGACCCTTCTCAAGCAGGCGACCGCCTGGGCCCTGTCCGAGGACGGGGGCGTCGGGCTGGCCATCGACCTCGCGGTCATCGCGGCCTCGCTGGCCGGTCTGATCTTCGTGGCCCGCATGGCGCGGCGCATCACCCGGCGCGGCGTGGCGCGGGTGCCGAACCTGTCCAAGCTGCTGCAGGCCTTCTTCGTCGTGCTGGTCTATTGGATCGTGCTCGCCGTCGGCCTGATGGTGGTGCTATCGGCGCTGGGGCTCGACATCACGCCGGTCTTCGCGCTGATCGGCGGCGCCTCCTTCATCCTGGCCTTCGCGCTGCAGTCGACGCTGGGCAATCTCGCCGCGGGCCTGATGATCATGATCAACAGGCCCTTCGACGAAGGCGACTACGTCTCGGTCGCCGGGGTGGCGGGCACGGTGAAGGCCGTCTCGATCATGTCCACCACCGTCACGACGCCGGACAACCAGGTGATCGTGATCCCCAACGCCTCGGTCTGGGGCGACGTGATCACCAACGTCACCACCTCGCCCGAGCGGCGCGTCGATCTGGTCTTCGGCATCGGCTACGGCGACGACATGGGCAAGGCGCAGGAGGTGCTGACCCGCTTGGTCGAGGCGCATCCGCTGGTGCTCGACGATCCCGCGCCGATGATCAAGGTCGGCGCGCTGGGCGCGAGCTCGGTCGACTTCCTCGTGCGGCCCTGGGTGAAGGGCGCCGACTACTGGACGGTCTACTGGGACCTGACGCAGCAGGTGAAGGCGGCCTTCGACGCCGAGGGCATATCGATCCCCTTCCCGCAGCAGGTCGAATACTCGCGCCCCTGGTCTGACGTTGCACCACAGAAAACCATCGTCCCATCGGACCCTGACAAAAAGGCGTAATCGCGTAAGCGTAGTATTGAGTTAACGACTCAATTCCAAAGGAATGCTCCATGCTGGAATCCCTTATGACAACGGCAGCCGGACCCGCTGGCACAGACGCAGCCAGCGAAGCGGTCAGCCTCCTCGACCCCGTAGCGCTCTGGAACACGTATCAGGGCGATATCATCGCCTGGGGGCTGAAAGCGCTCGGCGCGCTTGTC
>JBCBYE010000169.1:0-7784 GCA_039816075.1 Pseudomonadota bacterium
ATCGCGCTCGTCCAGGGCCGCATCGCCGCGCCCAAGGCCGACCTTCTGCGCGCCTTCGCGCCCGAGGGCTGGGAGGTGGAGGTCTGGGACCCCGCCGAGGACGCGCCCGAGGCGTTTCCCTCGATGGCCGAACGCGCCGACGTGGTCATCGGCGGCGCGCCGCCGACCGACTGGCCGGCGACTCCCAACCTCAAGCTCTTCCAGATCCCCTGGACCGGCTTCGATTTCACCTCGCCTGAAAAAATGCCGGCGGGGCTGCCCGTGGCCAACACCTTCGAACATGAGACGGCGATCGCCGAATACGCCTTCGCCGCGATGCTGGAATGGGAGATCGGGCTGAGGAAGCTCGACGCCGATTTCCGGACGGGCGGCTGGGGCGGCGCCGGCGTGGGCGTCTCCAACACCCATGGGGAGCTGCTGGGCAAGACCCTCGGCGTGCTCGGCTACGGCCATATCGGGCACGAGGCGGCGGTGCGGGCGAAAGCGTTCGGCATGCGCGTGATCGGCTTGCGGCGGTCCGACAAGCCGTGTCCGCCGGAACTGGACTGGCTGGGGCAGGGCGACTGCATCGACGATCTGATGGCGCAGAGCGATTACCTGCTGGTGGCCTGCGACATGAACGAAGAGACCATCGGCCTCGTGAACGCCGATCGGTTGGCGAAGATGAAGCCCACCGGCGTCCTCATCAACGTCGCCCGCGGCAAGGTGGTGGACGAAGAGGCGTTGTGGGAAGCGCTCTCCAGCAAGCGCATCGGCGGCGCGGTGATCGACGTGTGGTACAACTACCCCTCGCCCGACAAGCCAGACGTCTGGCCCAGCAACCGCCCGTTCCAGGACCTCGAAAACGTGATCCTCTCGCCGCACCGCTCGGCCGTGACCGAGGCGATGCACGAGCGCCGCTGGCGTTTCGTCGCTTCGCAGCTAGGTCGGATCTCGGCCGGCGAGGCGCCGCTGAACGTGGTGTTCGAGGGGACCGGCGGCGCGTGACCTCGGACGCGGCCCCCTCGGGGCCGCCGCGCCCCCTCAGGGCGCGGGCCGCGCCTGCGGCGTGGCGGTTCGCTTGGGCCGTGCGTCGCGGCGGCCGCCGGGCCTCGCGGCCCCGTGGGGGCCGCGGCGCCCCGAGGGGGCGCCGGACCTTGGATCATCGAGGCTGCGAATACCGTTGCGACAACCAGATCCCGCCCAGCACCAACGCCAGCGCCGCGGCGTGGAAGAGGGCGAAGCGCTCGCCCAGCAGCGCCACCGCCGCCAGCGCCGCGAAGATCGGCACCAGGTTGATGTAGACCCCCGCGCGCCCCGGCCCGATCAGGTCCACGCCGCGCAGAAAGAACAGCTGCGCCAGGCACGACGGAAAGATCGCCACCCAGACCGAGATCGCCCAGCCCTCCGGCGTCGGCCAGGCATAGGCCGGCCGAGTGACCTCCCACGCGAACAGGGGAACCGCCGTCGCCGCCGCGATCAGCGAGAAGAAGGTGAACAGCGCCACGCCCGACACCACCGGCCGCGCCCGCAGCGCCACGGTATAGGCGCTGTAGAGCAGGCAGGCCCCCAGCATGATCAGGTCGCCCTCGTTGAACGCCAGCCCCGCGATCACCTGCCAGTCCCCGCGCGAGGCCACCGTCACGACCCCGATCAGCGTCAGCGCCACGCCCAGCATCTGGCCCGCGCGCACCCGGTCGCCATAGGCCAGGAACGCCCCGATCAGCACCAGCACGGGCATGGAGCCCTGAAGGATCCCCACGTTCACCGCCGTCGTCCGCTCCGCCGCGATGTAGAAGACGGTGTTGAAGGCGGTGAAGCCGAGAAAGGCCATGAAGCTGACCAGCCCCAGCCGCGCGCGCATGGCCGGCCAGGCCTCCGCCAGTTCGCGCCGGTAGAGCGCCGTCATCACGCCCGCCACCATGATCCAGCGGGTCAGAACCAGCGTGCCGGGCGAGATGTCGTCCACCGCCAGACGCCCCATGATGGCGTTCGACGCCCACATCATCGCCGTGAAGGTCAGCAGCAGCCAGGGCGTGGCGTATAGGCGGGCGATCATGCGGGGGCTCCCGCGTCGGGTCCCGATGCGGCCGGCGCCTGATCGCGGCACCACCGCGCGACGTCGAGATGCGTCGCGGCCCAGACGTTTGCCCCCGCGATCCGCTCCAGCAGCTCTTCCAGCATCGCCATGCGGGACCGGTGCCCGATGATGTGCGGATGCATCGTCAGCTGAAACAGCCCGCCCTCGGCCAGGGCGCCCTCGAACTCCCGCGTCCAGATGTCGAGCACGTCCCGCGGCCCCAGATGCGGTCGCGCGCCGGCGAGCCGGAACATGAAGTACGGCGCATCGTCCCGGATCCACTCCACCGGGATCTCCACGACGCCCGTGGCCTCGCCGTCCTCCAGCAGCTCGTAGGGATCGTCGTCGGCCATCAGCGAGCTGTCGTATTCCAGCCCCATCTCCCGCGTGATGCCCAGCGTCGCGGCGGAGAAATCCCAGGACGGCGTCCGGATGCCCGCCGGCCGCACGCCGCAGATCCGCTCCAGCGCATCGGCCGCGCGCATCTGCAGATCGCGCTCCACCGCCGCCGGCAGCTCGGAATTCATCTCGTGGATCCACGAATGGATCCCGATCTCGTGTCCCGCGTCGATCACCCGCCACTGCTCGTCGGGATGAAGCTGCGCCGTCACCGCCGGCACGTAGAAGCTCGCCGGCAGGCCGCGGCGCGCCAGCAGCTCCAGGATCCGCGTCACGCCCCGCCGCGCGCCGTACTCGCCGCCCGACAGCTCCCCGGGCGAAACGACGCCCCGGCGCAGCGTCAGGGTCTCATGATCGCTGTCGAAGCTCAGCGCCACGGCGCAGGCCGCGCCGCCGGGCCAGGCCGCGGGCCTCAGCGAGCGCCCCGCCCGCACGCGCTCCACCGCGCCGCGCCAACGGGCCTCGGGCCACTCCCACGGCGGCAGGTCGTCGGTCATGGGCGGGCGCCTCCCTCGCGCGGGCGTGCGGGGTTCGGCCCCTGCACATTTGCTCAGGAAGCCTTAGATAACGCCCGACGCGCCGCGGCAAGCCGCCGCCGGCGCCGCACGCCGCCGAAAAGGAGAGCCCCATGTCCGACGTCTACGAGCCGCCCAAGGTCTGGACCTGGGATCCCGGCAACGGGGGCGAGTTCGCCTCCATCAACCGCCCCACCTCCGGCGCGCAGCGCGAGGAACCGCTGCCCGTGGGCGAGCATCCCCACCAGCTCTACTCCCTCGCCACGCCCAACGGCGTGAAGGCGACGGTGCTGTTCGAAGAGCTGTTGGAGGCCGGCCATGCCGACGCCGAATACGA
Source organism: Pseudomonadota bacterium (assembly GCA_039816075.1). Lineage (GTDB taxonomy): Bacteria > Pseudomonadota > Alphaproteobacteria > Rhodobacterales > Rhodobacteraceae > Albimonas. Next base: position 3,311 of record JBCBYE010000169.1, read on the forward strand.
CGCCTGGGTGATCGACATCCGCAAGGGCGCGCAGTTCGGCTCCGGCTTCGTGGGCCTGAACCCCAACTCCAAGATCCCTGCGCTTGAGGACCGGTCGACCGAGCCGCATACGCGCGTCTTCGAGTCGGGCGCGATCCTGCTCTACCTGGCCGAGAAATTCGGCGCGTTTCTGCCGTCGAACCCGGCCGCGCGGGCGGAACTGCTCAGCTGGCTCTTCTGGCAGATGGGCTCGGCCCCCTATCTGGGCGGCGGCTTCGGCCACTTCTACCGCTACGCGCCGCAGCGGTGGGAATATCCGATCGACCGCTTCACCATGGAGGTGAAGCGCCAGCTCGACGTGTTGGACAAGCGTCTGGGCGAGACGCGCTACCTGGTCGGCGACGCGTACACCATCGCCGACATGGCCGTCTGGCCCTGGTACGGCGCGCTGGTGATGGGCCGGGTCTACGACGCGGCGGAGTTCCTCAGCGTGCACGAGTATGAGAACGTGATGCGCTGGTCGCAGGAGATCGACGCGCGCCCCGCGGTCAAGCGCGGCCGCATGGTCAACAAGATCTCCGGCGACCCGGCGGATCAGCTGCGCGAGCGGCACTCCGCCGCCGACTTCGACACGCGCACGCAGGACAGGCTGATCGCCTCCGGCGAAGCCCCGGCCGACGCCGCGGGCTGATTCCTCGCCCAAGCGCGGCCGCAGGGGGCGCCGCGCCGCACGCTTGGACCTCCGGTGCGACGCCCTCTTCGGCCGCCGCCGTTCCCCGAAACACGGGGAACGGCCTGCCTTCCAGGGACCGCCCTCGCGGCCGCCCTCGCCGCGAGCGGTCCTGCGCCCCGCCTGCGCCCCGCCTGCGCCCTGGGCGACGGCGCCCCTCCGCGCGTCTCGCACGGCGCCGTCGCGGCCTTGCGCCGCCGCGCCGACGGCGAGGCCCGCGCATGTGGGACGCGCGGCGCGTGCCGCCCTCAGGGCTCTCGCGCGCCGCCGCCGAACAGGGTCTCCCGAGCCGGCGTCAGCAGCTCCGGGCCCAATTCCGACAGGTCGCGGCAGCCCAGCAGCGCCAGGTTCCGGTCGATCTCGCCGCGCAGGAGGGCGATGGCGTGGGCCGTGCCCGCCTCGCCCGCCAGCGCCGCCGCGTAAAGCATTGGCCGGCCGACCAGAACGAACCGCGCCCCCAGCGCCAGCGCCTTGAGCACGTCGGCCCCGCGCCGCACGCCGCTGTCCAGCAGCACCGGCATCTCTCCGGCCGCCGACACCGCCGCGGGCAGGGCCCTCAGCGGCGCCAGCATCCCGTCCAGCTGCCGGCCCGCATGGTTCGAGAGGATCGCGGCGTCGATCCCGGCCGCGCGCGCCGCCGCCACGTCCTCGGCCCGCACCACGCCCTTCAGGACCAGCGATCCCCGCCAACGCTCCCGGATCCGCGCGATATGCGACCAGTCGAAATGGTCCCGCGCGGAAAAATCCCGCTCCACGTTGCGCGACAGGATCGGCGCGCCCCGTTCGGCGAAGCTGTTTTCGAAATGCGGCATGCCGTGACGCAGCAGCGTCGGCGCCATCACCTCGGCGATCCAGCGCGGCCGGATCGCGCCGTCCCAAGCCAGCCGCGGCGTCGGCTTGAGCGGCGAGGAGAAGCCGGCGCGCGCCAGGTTCTCGCGGTTGCCGCCCACGGGCACGTCCACGGTCACCACCAGCGTCCCGAACCCCGCCGCCGCGGCGCGATCCAGCAGCGCGTCGATGCGCGCCGCCTCGCCGGGCAGGTAGGCCTGGAACCAGGCGTCGGGATTGGCCTCGATCACCTCCTCCAGCCGGATCAGCGACGAGCCGGAAAGGATGAAGGGCACGCCCGCGGCGCCTGCGGCGCGGGCCATGACCACGTCGCCGCGATAGGCCGACAGCGCCGCCATGCCCATGGGCGCGATGCCGAAGGGGGAGCGCCAGTCGCGTCCCAGCAGCCGCGCGGTCTGGCTGCGCCCCGCCACGTTGCGCAGAACGCGCGGCAGAAACGCCCAGTCGCCCCAGGCGTCCTGCGCCGCGGCGTAGGAGCGCTCGTCCTCCGCCGCGCCCGAGACGTAGCCGAAGATCGGCCGCGGCAGAAATCGCCGCGCCGCCGGCTCCAGGTCCTTGAGGCTCAGGATCGACCGCATCCGCCGCGGCGCGCCGGCCGCGGCCCCGCCCCACATGTTCTTCCCGCTCTCGTCGCCGCTCACGCCCGCCCCTCGCCGTTCCGTGCCTGGCGAGGGACTTAGCGGAACGTCAGCCCCCCGTCGACGACCAGGGTCTGTCCCGTGACCGTCTCGGCCCGGCAGAAGGCCAGCGCCTGGTCCGCCACGTCGTCCATGGAGGTGGTGGTCTTGAGCGCCGCGGCCTCGCGCCACGCATCGACGAACCCCTCGGAGGCGCCGCCGCTCATCTGCGTGCCGGTCATCAGGCCCGGCGCCACGCAATTCACCCGCACCTCCGGCGCCAGGGCCGCGGCGAGGAAGCGGGTCAGGCCGACCACGGCGGATTTCGTCGGCATGTAGGGCAGATCCGCCCCCCAGGTCCCCAGCCCGATGGTGGAGCCGATGTTGACCACCGCCCCTTGCGCGGCCCGCAGGTGCGGCGCGGCCGCACGGGTCAGCAGGTAAGGGCCGCGCAGGTTGATCTCGTGCAGCCGATCCCAGGCCGCGGCGTCCAGCGCCTCCAGATCGCCCGGCGGCCCGCCCGCCGCGCCGGCGGCGTTGACGAGGATGTCGAGCCGCCCGAAGGCCTCGAAGGCGTCGGCGACGGCCTTGTCCAGGGTTTCGGGCGCGCGCAGGTCCAGCCGCACCGGATGCGCCAGGCGGCCCGTGGCGCGCACTTCGGCGCAGACCTCGCCCATGCGGTCCGCGCCGCCGCTCCACCCCACCGCGACGTCGACGCCCGCCTCGCCGAGCGCCGAGGCGATGCGCCGCCCCAGCCCGCCGCTCGCCCCGCTGACCAGGGCGGCCTTGCCCGTGAGATCCATGCGCCCCTCCCGTTGCGTCGCGCGAAATCCCGTCGCACCGTGCCGCACGCGAACGGGCCGCGGCAAGACGGCCCCGGATCAGGGAAGGGAGGGTTCGATGAATCTCAGCCGCATGCTCGCCAAGCGCGAGGCCGAGGGCCGCCCAGTGCGCGTCGGCATCATCGGGGCCGGCAAGTTCGGCGCGATGTATCTGGCCCAGGCGCGCCTGACGACGGGCATCCACGTGCTGGGGGTGGCCGATCTCGACCCGGCGCGCGCCCGCGACCAGCTCTCCCATGTGGGCTGGGAGGCGGAGCGCTTCGACGCCCCCGATTTCGCCGCCGCCCTGCGCGACCGCAAGACCTTCGTGACCGACGACGCCCAGGCGCTGATCGCGGCCGACGGGCTCGACGTGCTGATCGAGGCGACGGGCGACCCGGCCGCCGGCCTGCGCCATGCCCGCGCCGCGATCCGGGCGGGGCGGCACCTGGTGATGGTCAACGTCGAGGCGGACGTGGTCGCCGGCCCCCTTCTGGCGGCCGAGGCCGAGGCGGCGGGCCTGGTCTATTCCATGGCCTGGGGCGACCAGCCGGCCCTGATCGCCGAGCATGTGGACTGGGCCCGCGCCGCCGGCTTCAAGGTGGTCTGCGCCGGCAAGGGCACGCGCTATCTGCCGACCTTCCACCAGTCCACGCCGGACACGGTCTGGGACCATTTCGGCTGGTCGGCGGAGGTGGTGAAGCGCGGCCGCCTCAACCCCAAGATGTTCAACAGTTTCATCGACGGCACCAAGTCCGGCATCGAGATGACCGCGGTCTGCAACGCCACCGGCCTTGTGCCGCAGCCCGGCGGCCTCAAGTTCCCGCCGGCCTCGCGCTTCGAGCTGGCCGAGGTGGTCAAGCCCGCCTCCGCCGGCGGCTCCTCCGACTTCGCGGGGACCACCGAGGTGGTCTCCTCCCTGACCCGCAACGGAGAAGTCATCGACGGCCACCTGCAGTACGGCACCTACGTGGTGATCGAGGGCGAGACCGACTACGCCACCTACTGCTTCGAAGAGTACGACATGCTGCCCGACAGCACGTTCCGCTACGCCGCGCTTTACCGTCCCACGCACATGATCGGCATGGAGCTCGGCATCTCCGTCGCCTCCGCCGCCCTGCGCGGCGAGCCCACCGGCGCGCCGGACGGTTTCCGCTCGGACGTGGCGGCGACGGCCAAGCGGGACCTGAAGGCGGGGGAGATGCTGGACGGCGAGGGCGGGCACTGCGTCTGGGGCCGCCAGACGCCGGCGGAGACCTCGCTGGTCGAGGGGTATCTGCCGCTGGGCCTCGCCGGCGGCGTGCCGCTCCGCCGCGACGTGGCGGCGGGCGAGCCCCTGCGCTGGTCCGACGTCGAGGTCGACGAGACCGACGACGCCGTGCGCCTGCGCCGCGAGATGGAGGCGCGTTTCGTCCCCGCCTGAGGCGACCTTCCGGCGGGCCCGCGGTCCTGCGCGAGCAAGCTCGCGCGCGCGGGCG
>JBCBYE010000215.1:0-6865 GCA_039816075.1 Pseudomonadota bacterium
CCTGGCCAGCCGGCGAAGCCGGCCGCGTCACGAGGGGGCTCGATGCCCCCGAGGGGCGCGCACCGAGGGGACGGCGCGACGCCCGCCGCCGGCGCGCGCCGTCAGCACTCGTCGAGTTCGATGCGCGCCGGCAGGAATTTCTCGATGGGCACGGACACGCCGCGGCGCACGTCGGAGAGGGCGATGGTGGTCACCTGGCCTTCGGCGTCGGTGATGATCCATTGGCGCAGCTCAAGCGGATTCTCATTGAAGATCAGCGTGATGGAGCCCTGGCCGGCATTGTCGGGGTTCACTGCGGTGACGCGCATCTGGCCGGGGCGGCTTTCGATGCCGGTGACCACGCCGTCGCGGCGCAGGTCGACGCGCTCGGCCAGCAGCAGCTCCAGCGGCGTGGTGGAGAGGGACGTGGTCTGTTTGGAGCAGTCGCGCATGTCGTAGATCGCCACCCACGTGCCGTCGGAGACGACGAGGCCGGGATTCGGCGGCGTGTATTCGAAGCGGATCTTGCCCGGCCGGTCGATGAAGAAGCGGCCGTCGGAGGTTTCGCCGTTCGGGGCGATCTGCACGAAGTCGCCCTCGGCGGTGTCGAGGGCGTTGAGATAGGCGTTGATGCGCGCCAGGTCGCGGCCGCTCTGCGCCTCTACCGGCGCAAGGGGCGCGGCGGCGGCGAAGGCGGCCAGCGCGAGGGCGGCGAGCGGGGCGGCGAAGCGGCGGGTGCGGGCCAAGGCGTCGGCTCCTCGTCGTGACTGCGGCGCGCGAGGACGGCCCGGTCGGCACCCTCGCGTCGGAGCAGATAGCCCTTCAAATCGGGCGATCCGCGGGCGATTTCGCCCTCTTTCCTCAGATCGGCCGGTTCGACCCCGAGCGCAAGGGCCTGGCCGCCTTTCCGGAGCAGCTCGGTTCCCGCCTCGCCCAGGCGCGGGCGCAGGGTTGGGCGGCTTCGTTCGGAGGCTCGAACCACGGCGCCCCTTCGAGCCCGTCGCGATAGGCGAAGGTCTGTCTGAAGACGCGGCGACGGGGCGCCTCGCCGGCGAGGCGGTGGAGCTCGGCCGTGGCGAGGGTGCGGGAGGCGAGCAACACGACCGCGCCAGGCGTCCAGCCGGGCCTTTCGGGGGCGCGAGGGCCGAAGGGGTGAAGCCGTCCATCGGCATGACGTGCTCGCCGGCGCGCTCGGCGACGCGGCCGACGGGGTTCAGGGCGGCGTCGCAGGGACAGCCGTCGTCAGGGTCGCTGTCGTCGGTTTCGGGAGGGCGCGCGTCGGTCTGCGCGTCGTCTTGGGCCTCGCCCGGATCGGGGCGGAGCCGCAGCCGGTCGGGGCCGATGAAGCCCCAGTCTGGCGGAGGGTGTCGCGGCGCTGGGGTCGTGCGGCGGGTCCCTTACGTCATGGTGGAGGTTTGGAGAGCCTTGCCGCTGGAATTCGGCGGGGCCGATGGCCGGCCCCGCCGATCGGCGAGCGTTGCGAGGCGCTTAGCGGAAGGTCATTCCGCCGCCACGGCCTGCGGCGCGAAGCGGCCGTAGAAGGTTTCGCCCTTGTCGGCCATGTCGCGCAGAAGGGCGGGGGGGGAGAAGCGGGCGCCGTGGCGCTGCGCTAGGCCGTCGCAGATCTCCACCACCTGGCCGGCGCCGAGCATGTCGAACCAGCTGAGGGGACCGCCCGTCCAGGGCGCGAAGCCCCAGCCGAGGATGGCCCCCACGTCGCCCTCGCGGATGTCGAGGAGGACGTTCTCCTCCAGCGCGCGGGCGGCTTCGAGGGCCTGGGCCATCATCAGGCGGTGCTGCACCTCGGTGACGTCGGGCTGGTCCTCGGCCGCGGGGAATCTTTCGCGCAGGGTCGGCCAGAGGCCCTGGCGCTTGCCCTTGTCGTCGTAGGCGTAGAAGCCGGCATTGGCCTTGCGGCCCAGCCGGCCCTCGGCGACCATCCAGTCGATGACGTCGTCGCCGGGGTTCTCGGGATAGGCGTCGCCCATCGCGGCCTTGGTGGCCCTGGCGATCTTCTGGCCCAGATCGAGCGCCGTCTCGTCGGTCAGCTGAAGGGGGCCCAGGGGCATGCCCATCTGCTTGGCGGCGTTCTCGATCAGCGCGGGTTCGACGCCCTCGTGCAGCATCCGCACGCCCTCGTTGACGTAAGGGATGATGCAGCGGTTGGCGTAGAAGAAGCGGGCGTCGTTGACGACGATGGGCGTCTTGCGGATCTGCCGCACGAAGTCGAGCGCCTTGGCCACGGCGGCGTCGCCGGTCCGCTCGCCCTTGATGATCTCCACCAGCAGCATCTTGTGGACGGGGGAGAAGAAGTGGATGCCGATGAAATCCTCGGCGTTCTTCGAGGCCTTCGCCAGTTCCGTGATCGGCAGGGTGGAAGTGTTGGTGGCGAAGATCGCGCCTTCGGGCATTTCGGCTTCGGCCGCCTGCGTGACGGTGGCCTTGATGCCGGGGTCCTCGAACACCGCCTCGATCACCAGGTCGCAGCCGGCGAGGTCGGCGTAGTCGGCGGTGGCGGTCACGCGGCCCAGCACGTCGGCCTTTTTCGCCTCGTCGATGCGCTTTTTCTTGAGGCTCTCGTCGAGCAAGCCGGTGATGTGCTCCACCCCCTTGGCGACGGCGTCCGCATCGCGGTCGAGCAGCACCACGTCCATCCCCGTGACGGCCGAGACATAGCCGATGCCGGCGCCCATGAAGCCGCCGCCGCCGAGCACGCCCAGCTTCTTGACGCGCGCGTCGGGCACGTCCTTGGGACGCACGGCGCCTTTCTCCAACGCTTCCTTGTTGACGAACAGGCTGCGGATCATGGCGGAGGACGACGGGTTCATCAGGACGTTGACGAACCAGCGCGCCTCGATCCGAACGGCGGTGTCGAAATCGATCATGGCGCCTTCGTAGACCGCCGCCAGCAGGGCCTTGGCGGCCGGATAGACGCCCTGGGTGCGGCCGTGGATCATGGCGGCGGCGCCGACGAAGGTCTGGAAGCCGGCGGGGTGGTAGGGCGTGCCGCCGGGCATCTTGTAGCCCTTGGCGTCCCAGGGTTTGACAAGGTCGGCGTCCTTGGCGGCCAGGATCCAGTCCTTGGCGCGGGCCTGAAGCTCTTCCGCCGGGACGACCTCGTCGATGACGCCGGCGCCCTTGGACTTGGCGGGGGCGAGCATCTTGCCTTCGAGCAGAAGGGGCGCCGCGCCCATGGCGCCGAGCATGCGGGCGAGGCGGGTGGTGCCGCCGGCGCCGGGGAAGATGCCCACGAGGATCTCCGGCAGGCCGATCTTGGCCTTGGGATTGTCGGCGGCGATGCGGCGGTGACAGGCGAGACCGAGTTCAAGCCCGATGCCCGCAGCGGTGCCGGGGCAGGCCCAGACGAAGGGCTTGCCGCCCTTCTTCGTCTTGCGGTCCATGCCTGCCAGCTCGATCCGGCGCAGCAGCGCGTGCATGCGCATGACGAAGTCGAAGAGGCCCTTGGCAGGGTCCCCCTCGACCATCGCGCCCATGTCGCCGAGCACGTTTAGGTCCATGCCGCCGGCGAAGTCGGACTTGGCCGAGGTGAGGATCACGCCCTTGACGGCCTCGTCCTCGATCAGCGCCTCGACGGCGGCTTCCAGCTGCTCGAACCCTTCGAAGGTCATGACGTTCATGGAGCGGCCGGGCAGGTCCCAGCTGAGGGTGGCGACGCCGTCGGCATCGACGGAGGTGGAGAAGATGTCGGTCATTGGAGGTCGTCTCCGTAGTCGAAGTGATCTTCGGTTTTCATGATCTTGGAGGTGGCTGGATTGACGACGCCGCAGACCTGAAGGCCCTTGCCGGCGTCGCGCAGGATCCAGAGTTCTTCCCGCGGGTCGAAGTCGCCGCCGTCCGGCCGCACGCCGTGAAAGCGGATGCGCAGGCAGGTCAGCGTGCGGCCGTAGGGGCGTTCGGCCAGCAGTTCGGTGCGCGCCGTGGCGGCGGCGCGGGGGCCGATCTCGCGATGCGCCGCCTCGGCCATGGCGCGGCGTTCCGCGCGCGTGCGGATCATGCCGGTCAGCTCGTCGGTGAAGCGCAGATAGGGCAGCGAGATCAGGCGCTCGTTCGCCTCGATGTCCTTGTCGCGGATCATCTCGTGCATGGCGACGAGAAAGGCCTCGGCCGTGGCGGGGCCGCCGGGGCCGGCGGTGGCGAGATCAGGCTCCGGCGGGCGGGAGCGGGGATCGAGGACGTGCATGCTCATGGGGTTCACCAGACCGATGAGGCCGAGGCGGCCGTCCGTTTCGCGCAGGATCCAGAGTTCGGACGTGGGATCGCTGCGCGTGCCGTCCGACAGGTCCAGCCAGGTGAGCACGCGCAGGACGGTCAGCCGTTCCCCCAGCAGGCGCTGGGCGTCGATGCGGTAGCGATGGCGGGGGCGATCGAGGAGGTCGAGCTGGGCGGCGATCCCCTCCCACACCTCTTCGAGGCGGGCCAGGTTCAGCCGCAGATCGACGCCCTGGTCGCCCCAGACCGCGCAGGGGAGGTCGAAGAGGGCGAAGTAGCCCTCCCGATCCCGGTCGGTCATGGTGGCCGTGGCGCGCTCGGCGAACGCCTCGACCGTCTCCACCGACATCAGACGCGCTCGAGCACCGTGGCCGCGCCCATGCCGGAGGCGACGCAGAGAGTGGCGAGCGCCGTCTGCTTGCCCGACCGCTCCAGCTCGTCGAGGGCGGCGCCGACGATGATGGCGCCGGTGGCCCCGAGCGGATGGCCCAGCGCGATGGCGCCGCCGTTGACGTTGACCTTGCCGTGATCGACGTCGAAGGCGTCCATGAAGCGCAGGACGACGGCGGAGAACGCCTCGTTGACCTCGAACAGGTCGATGTCGCCGATCTCCATCCCCGCGATGCGGAGGATCTTTTCCGTCACCGGCACGGGGCCGGTCAGCATCATGGTCGGGTCGGTGCCGATCTTGGCCGTGGCGCGGATGCGCGCGCGGGGGGTGAGGCCCAGGCGCTCCCCCGCCTCCTTCGAGCCGATCAGCACGGCCGAGGCGCCGTCGACGATGCCCGAGGAGTTGCCGGCATGGTGCACGTGGTTCACGCGCTCCAGCTCCGGGTATTTCAGCTTCGCGACCTTGTCGAAGCCGGGCATGACCTCGCCCAGGTCCTTGAAGGCGGGCTTGAGCGCGCCCAGCGACTGCATGTCGGTGCCCGGACGCGGGTATTCGTCCTGGTCGAGAATGGCGAGGCCGTTCTGGTCGCGCACCGTCATGACGGATTTCTTGAAGCGGCCGTCGGCGATGGCCGCCGCGGCGCGGGTCTGGCTTTCCACCGCATAGGCGTCGCAGTCGTCGCGGGAATAGCCGTAGCGCGTGGCGATGATGTCGGCGCCGACGCCCTGGGGCACGAAATAGGCGCCCATGGCGAGCGTCGGGTCCGCAGCGACGGCCGCGCCGTCGGAGCCCATCGCGACGCGGGACATCATTTCGACGCCGCCGGCCACGTAGAGGTCGCCGGCGCCGCCCTTGACCTGGTTGGCGGCGAGGTTCACCGCCTCCATCCCGCTGGCGCAGAAGCGGTTGATCGAGAGGCCCGGGACGCTCTCGTCATAGTCGGAATAGAGCACGGCGGAGCGGGCGAGGCAGGCGCCCTGCTCCCCCACCTGGGTGGCGTTGCCCCAGATCACGTCGTCCACCTGAGCGGTGTCGAGCGAATTGCGGCGCGCGATCTCGTTCAGCGTTTCGGCGGAGAGGCGCACGGACGTCACTTCGTGCAGGGATCCGTCGGGGCGGCCCTTGCCGCGCGGCGTGCGCACGGCGTCGAAGATGTAGGCGTCGGTCATGTGTTCAATGTCCCTTCGGGAGGCAGGGAGGGGCAGGGTCGGCCGAGGTCAGCCGAACCAAAGGAGCAGCGCGCAGCCGAGCGGCATGAGCGCGAAGAAGAGGGCGGCGGGCTGGAAGCTGTCGCGGTTGCGTTCGGAAACGCCCACCCAGATCATGCCGAGGAAGAACGCCTCCATGGCCAGCGCCGCCCAGACGGGCATGACGAACTTGGCATAGAGCGCGAGGCCGAGGCCGCCGGCGATGCCGGCGACGTCGGCCCAGTTGCGCCATTGATCCGCGCCCCAGCCCCGTGACCACGCCGCCCGGCGGAACCAGGCGAGGCGGGTGTGCACGGCGAAGGCGAAGAGCCCGGCGATTTCGATCAGAAATGCGGTCATGGCCTCAGGACGTCGGCATCAGCTCGTAGGGAGGTTTGAAACCGGGCATCGCCTCGATCCGCGCGCGCCAGGCCTCGATGTTCGGGTACTGCGAGAGGTCGAAAGGCAGCTCCTCGCCGTACCAGAGGTAGCCGGCGATGGAGAGATCGGCGATGGAGAGCCCGGGCGTGGCGACGAAATCGCGGTCGTCGAGACGCTTGTTCAGGATCTCCAGCTGCGGCTTGAGACGGCCGCCGAGATAGGCGAGCACGTCGGCGGAGCGCTTCTCCTCCGGCACGAAGTGGCCGATGAAGCGGTAGGGGGCGATGATCGAGGTGAAGCCGTAGTTGTCCCAGTAGAGCCAGCGCTTGATCTCGCGCGTTTCGGCGGCGGAGGCGCCGCCGAACTTGCTTTCATGCGTCAGCAGGTATTCGAGGATGAGGCCCGACTGGCTGACGCAGGTGTCGCCGTGTTCGAGGATGGGAACCTGACCGTATTCGTTCTTGGCCAGGTAGTCGTCCGCCTTGTGGGCGCCCTTGAAGAAGTTGATCCAGACCGGGGTCCATTCGATGCCGCCCAGCGCGAAGTAGAGAGCCGCCTTGTAGGCGTTGCCGGACTGCGCGAAGCAGGTGAGGCGGTAGTCGGACATGGGGTTTTCCTCCTGCCGGGAACCGGCGCGTGGTGGATCACAGCCCGCGGGCCACGATCTCCTTCATGATTTCGTTGGAACCGCCGTAGA
>JBCBYE010000635.1:0-2727 GCA_039816075.1 Pseudomonadota bacterium
CGGTCTCGCCGGGCGAGGCGACGCCCATGCGCCGCAGGGCCTGATCCAACGAGCGCGTGATGCCCGGCGCGGCGTCGGTCAGCGTGCCGTCGAGGTCCAGAAACGCCCAGGCGTCAGACATGGCGCGACGGCGCCCGCAGCACCCCTCCGGCCGCCGCCCCGGCGCGGGCAGGGGCGCGTCAGTCATCGAAGGGCTCCACAAGCGCCACGATGACCGCGTTCTCGTCCCGCGCACGCTCCATCAGCGCGCGCTGCTCAGCGTCGAGGATCTCTCCGGCCGCCTCGCGTTCGGCCATGCCGCCCTGCCCGGTCACCTCCAGCGGCGCCAGATCCGCCTGGCGCAGAACGGCCACCGTTTCGCGCACCGCCTCCGCCTCGTCCCGGCCGGCGGCGTAGCAGAGCAGCGCGGCGCCCGTGGCGCCCTTGGGCAGCCCGTCGCCCTCGGCGCGCCCGACCTCCACCAGCAGGGTGTAGACCTCGGGCGGCGGCTTGCCCTCGCGCCCGCTCATGCCGCCGGGGGCCGCGGAAAGCCGAGGCGGGCGAAGTCCCGCCGCAGCGCCTCGTCGCGCACCACCTCGCCCAGCGCCCGCTCGCGCAGCAGGCGCAGGCGCGAGGGCAGCACCTCGCGCCGGACGGCGTCCTCGCGGCCCGCCTCGATCATGCGGTACCAGCGCCGGGTCTTCCAGTTGCGGTCCGGGGGCAGGCCGGCATCCTCCTCGGTGGCGCGGCCGACGACCCAGTTCTTGCGCAGGAAGGGTTCGAGCCGGCGGATGGGAAAGTGGTAGACGGTGATGTCGGTGGAGAATTCGGCCGGCTTGGACGGATCGTAGGCCGCGCCGTGCTGGCCGGCCTCCACCCGCACCAGGCCGCGCGCCGGCATCACCACCTTGCCGGGCAGCTTCTGGCAGAAGAACGGCCGCGGAAACGGATCGGCGTAGATGTCGCGCAGCATCGGCGGCCCCGCCTCGGTGACGGAGCGCCAGATCAGCGTCTCCTCCCAGGGACGGCGGGCCAGCGCCTCGAACGAACTGACCATGTTATAGCGCCGCAGGTCCAGCAGCCGCTCGCCCGACGCGGCCAGCACGTCCTTCAAAGTGCCCTGCGAGGGCCTGTAGAATTCGTCGGCGTCGTTGGCGAGGATCCAGTCGGCGCCGTGCCGCGCCCGCCCCTCCATGGCCATCGCCGTCACCCATTCGGATTGTCTATACTCGTCCGAGGTTTGCCGGTGCAGGGTCAGGCGGCCCTCGCGCGCATACTCCTCCAGAACGGCGTCGGTGCCGTCCAGCGAGTTGTTGTCCATGGCGATGACGTGATCGACGCCCTGAGCGTAGTGAAATTCGAGATTGTGCCGGACGATGTCCGCCTCGTCGCGCACCAGAAGCGTCATCACGAGCTTCATCGCGACGGTCCCCTCGCCCGCCCGCCGTCAGTCGCGCAGCAGCTCGTTGATGGAGGTCTTGGAGCGGGTGCCCTCGTCCACGCGCTTGACGATCACGGCGCAGTAGAGGTTCACGCCGCCCGTCGACGGCATCGTGCCGGAGACGACGACGGAATAGGGCGGCACCTCGCCGTACATGACCTCCCCCGTCGCGCGGTCCACGATCTTGGTCGATTGGCCGATGTAGACGCCCATGCCCAGGACGGCGCCCTGGCGGACGATCACGCCCTCGACCACTTCGGAGCGGGCGCCGATGAAGCAGTCGTCTTCGATGATCGTCGGGCCGGCCTGCATCGGCTCCAGCACGCCGCCGATGCCGACGCCGCCGGAAAGGTGCACGTTCCGACCGATCTGCGCGCAGCTGCCGACGGTGGCCCAGGTGTCGACCATCGTGCCGGCGTCCACGTAGGCGCCCAGGTTCACGAAGGACGGCATCAGCACCACGCCCGGCGCGATGTAGGCGGAGCGGCGCACGACGCAGTTCGGCACCGCGCGGAAACCCGCCGCCTTCCACTCGGTCTCGCCCCAGCCGTCCCACTTGGAGGGGACCTTGTCCCACCAGCTGCTCTCGCCCGGGCCGCCGGGGATCGGGGCCATGTCGTTGAGGCGGAAGCTGAGCAGCACCGCCTTCTTGAGCCACTGATGCACGGTCCAGGCACCGTCCTCGCCGCGCGAGGCGACGCGCGCCTCGCCCCCGTCCATCAGGCGCAGCCCCTCTTCGACGGCCTCGCGCGTCTCGCCCCCGGTGGCGGAGGAGATGCCGTCGCGCGCCTCCCAGGCGGCTTCGATGGCGGCTTCGAGCGCGGCGTGATCGGTCATGGGAGGGCCCCTGGCGGATGGGTGGACGACTGCGCCGGGGCATAGCCGGAGCGGACGCGCCGCGCAATGCGCCGGCGGCGCCGCGGTTCGTCGCCGAGGCGCGGTGCGGGACGACGGCGCCGACCGTGGCGGAACCGACGTGCTGCGGCGGCGCCCGACCGTCCGGCGGGGGGACCGGGGGTCAGGCGCCGCCGCTCCGCCGCCGAGGCCGGGCTGGGGGGCCGGCCGTCGGAGCGGGTTCGCGGGGCCGGCCGTCGGGGCGGGTTCGCGGGGCGGGTTCGCGAGGCGGATTCGCGGGGCGGAAGGCGCGGCGACGGGGCAGGACGCAGGGCCGGACGTTCCGGCGGGACGCGACGCGCAGGGTCAGCGGCGCGACGCCAGGGCCTCCGCCACCGAACGGACCAGACGGTCCGTCAGGTCGTCGAGCGAGGAGCGCGCGGCGGCGTCGTCGAACTCCGTCAGCATCCGCC
>JBCBYE010000049.1:0-12649 GCA_039816075.1 Pseudomonadota bacterium
AACGCGAAGCGGATCTACCGCCTCTGACACCCGAAGGGAGGGGTGAGCCATGGCTCTGGAAATCCACGTTCTCGACTACGGCGACATCGAGCTGGAAAGCAGCTTTCTGGTGCTCGGCAACGATTGCGGACGGGTGAAGCGCGTCCCGACCTACGGCTTTCTGATCCTGGGGGGCGAGTACCCGATCGTCGTGGACACCGGCTATCGCGACAACGCCATCATGGCGTCCTTGGGCATGCGCGGGCTGCAGTTCCACGACAACATGATCGAAAACCAGCTGGCCCGGCACGGGGTCAAGCCCGGCGACGTCCGCTACATCGTGCACACGCATCTGCATATCGACCACGCGGGCAAGGACGACGTCTTTCCCATGAACACGACCGTGGTGGTGAACCGCAGAGAGCTGGAATGCTCCGTCTCCGGCCTGATGCACCCGCAATATCCCTTGCCCGACATCAAGCACCTGATCGACCGGCTGCACACGCCGAACGCCCTGCGGTTCCTGGACCTGGAGCTGACCGGGGCGGAAGAGCTGATCCCCGGCGTCTGGTGCGAGCCGGCGAACGCGCATACCGAGGGCTCCGCCAACGTCATCGTGGACACGGCCGACGGGCTCGCCTGCATCTGCGGGGACGTGATCTACTCGATCCAGGACCAGATCGTCGACCAGCTGCGCCAGGATCAGTTCATGGAGCCGCAGGTGACCGGCAATCACGCCGGCTCCAAGCGTGCCGAAAAGGCGGCGATCAAGAAGCTGCTGAACAACTACCGCTACCTGCTGCCCGTGCACGACGCGCCTGCCAAGGTGGAGCGCGGGCGCATCACCGGCCGGCTGCAGATGCAGGTGCCCGGCCCGATCAGCCAGACCGTGCCGAACAAGGACTGGTTCCCCGCCTGACGGCAGCAGGCGCCGCCGACGACGTCGCGCCGCCGGCGACGCTTGCCCAGGCGCCGCCGCTTTTGCGGCGCCGGCGCGGCCCGAGGGGGCTCGATGCCCCCGAGGGACGCATCCGGGACGGGAAACGCGCCTCGTCCGCCCGATCAAGGAGGCCCCCATGGCCCATGTCGCCCAAGACCCCGCCTTCGACGCGCTGATCGACGCCCATGCCCCGGTCCGCCAGATCGGCAGCGGCTTCACCTTCACCGAAGGTCCGATCTGGCACCCCGTCGACAAGGACCTGCTGTTCTCCGACATGCCGGCCGACATCCGCCGCCGCTGGCGCGCCGGCCAGGTGACCGAGGTCATGCGTCCGTCCAACAAGGGCAACGGCATGACCTACGACGCGGACCTGAACCTGCTGGTCTGCGAACACTCGACCTCGTCGGTGGCGCGCTTTTCTCCGTCCGGACAGCGCACCGTGCTCGCCTCGCATTTCGAGGGGCGTGAGCTGAACTCTCCCAACGATCTGTGCGTGCGCTCGGACGGTTCGATCTGGTTCACCGACCCGACTTACGGACGAATGCCGGGTTTCGGCGTCGAGCGGCCGGTGCAGCTGGGGTTTCAGGGCGTCTACCGCCTGCCCCCGGGCCACCGTCCCGGCGACGCGCCGCAGCTGGTCGTGGACCGTTTCACCTTCACCCAGCCCAACGGCCTTTGCTTCAGCCCGTGCGAGCAGTGGATGTTCGTCAACGACACGGATCAGGCCAACATCCGCAAGTACGAGGTGACGGCCGAAGGCAGGCTCGCCAACGGCACGCTCTTCGCCTCCGGCATCGCCGAAACGGCGCGGGCCGGGCGGCCGGACGGCATGAAATGCGACAGCCAGGGCAATGTCTGGGTGACGGCGCCCGGCGGTCTTTGGGTCTATGACTTTCACGGCAAGAAGCTGGGCGAGGTCTCCATCCCGGAAATGGCGGCGAACCTGCATTGGGGGGGCGCCGACTGGCGAACGTTGTTCGTCGCGGCGACCACGTCCGTCTATGCGGTGGAGACCAAGGTCGGCCCCCGGTCCGAACCTTTCATGGCCGCGCGCCCCGCGGCGGCGGCCGTCGCCGCGGGACCGGCGCCGCAGATCGAGGCGGCGAAGACCGCGCTGATCATCCAGGACATGCAGAACGACGTCATCATGGTGGGCGGTGCGTTCGAGGACTCGGGCTCGCCGGAGCATGCCAGGGCGCAGAACGTCGTCGCCAACGCCGCCCGGCTGGCCGATGCGGTGCGGGCCAAGGGCGGGCTGGTCATCCATGTGTGGTTCGTGTGCGAGCCGGGCTATCCCGCGCAGGTGCATCGCGCGCCGCTGTTCGAGGGTCTGCTGGCCTCGGGCGCGCTGGTGCGCGGCGGCTGGGGCGTGGCCCCGGCGGCGGGGCTGGAGCCGAAGACCGGCGACCTGATCTGCGAGAAGAACACCATGAGCGCTTGGGAAAGCTCTCGGCTGGAGAGCTACCTGCGCGGCGCGGGCGTGCACACCTTCATCTCCACCGGCGCCTGGACGAACATGAGCGTCGAGCACACGGCGCGCACCGCCGCCGACAAGGGCTATCGCGTGCTGGTGCCGGAGGACGCCTGCTCCACCATGAACGCCGATTGGCACCGGGCGAGCATCGACTACGCCCTGCCCCAGGTCGGCGAGGTCACGCGCGTGGACGATCTGATCGCGCGTCTGGTCTGAGCCGGCCGTCGGCGTTGCGACGAAGGCGCCGCGTCCGGCGTCGGACGTCCGGCTTGCCGGGCGCCCGCGGCGCGCGGCCGGCGCGGCGCGGTTTGGGACCTGCGTCGGGGCGGCGGACGACGCTCGGCTGAAACGCCGTTTCGCCAAGGTGTCGGTTCGGGACGGCGTTCGGTCGGGGCCCGGCCGGGCCGGGCCGGGACAGGTCGGCTTTCGCGACGGCGCAGGGGACTCAGCCCTTCGCCGGGCGCATCGCCTCCCAGTCCTCGTCCGTCAGACCGTGCAGATGGCCGAAGGTTCCGGCCATGTGGGGCCAGCGTCCGCCGTCGATGGTGACGCATTCGCCATGGATGTAGCCGGACGCGTCCGAAACCAGGAACGCGGCCAGCGCCGCCAGCTCCTCGTGCCGACCGGGACGGCCGAGGCTGTTGTTGGTCTCGTGCGTGCCCGCCAGATCCTCGCGCGGCACGAGGCGGTTCCAGGCGCCGGGGGTGGGGAAGGCGCCGGGCGCGAGCGCGTTCAGGCGGATGCCCCTGGGCCCCCATTCGGAGGCGAGGCTGCGCGTCATCGCCAAGAGGCCGGCCTTGGCCATGGCGGACGGCACGGTGAAGGGGGAGCCGTGCCAGGCGTAGCTGGTCACGATGCTCAGCACCGTGCCGCCGCGCCCCGCCTCGATCCAGCGGCGCCCGACCTCGAACGTGCAATGGGCGGCGCCCTTCATGGAGATGTCGACGACGGCGTCGAGCGCCCTCGGGCTGAGCGTTTCCGAGCGCGCCACGAAATTGGCGGCGGCGTTGTTGACGAGGATGTCGAGGGGGCCCTCGGCGAAGGCGTCCTGCACCGCCTGCGCCACCGCCTCGGGGCGGCGGATGTCGCAGGGCAACGTCTGGACCGACGCGGGCGACAGCGCCTTCGCCGCCTCCGCCAGCACCCCGTCGCGGCGGCCGACCAGGACCAGTCCTGCCCCGAGCGCGGCGAAGCACTTGGCCATGGAGAGGCCGAGGCCGGAGCCGCCGCCGGTGATCAGCGCTCTTCGACCCTTCAGCAGATCGGGGCGGAACCATGTGGCGCCGGTGGGCGGCTCGCTCATAGGGCGGTCTCCTCAGGGGCCTCGATCGCGGTCAGAGCGGCGTCGAGCGCGACGCAGCCCTGTTCAAGGGCCAGAACGGGGTTGAGCTCCACCGACGAAAGCGTGCGCCGCCGCGTCGCCGCCACGCGTGACAGCGCCGCAAGCGCCTGCGCCAGCGCGCCGAGATCCGCCCTGGGCCGGCCACGGGCGCCGTCGAGCAGCGGGAAGGCGCGCAGCTCCCCCAGCATCCGGGCGGCGGTCGCCTCATCGACGGGCGCCAGGCGCAGGACGGTGTCGCGCATCACCTCGGCGAAGACGCCGCCGGCGCCGACCAGCACGACAGGGCCGAATACGGGATCGACGCGCACGCCCATGATCAGTTCCGCCACGCCGGTCAGCATGGGGGAGACCAGAAAACCGGTCCGCCGCGCCGCGGGGGCCGCGGCGGCCACCGCGGCGTCCATCGCCTCCGCCGCCGCCGGCACCTCGGCCGGCGCAAGGCCCAGGCGCACGCCGCCGACCTCGGACTTGTGGGCGAGGTCCGGCGACAGGATCTTGAGCGCGAGGGTTCCCCCCAGCTCGGCCGCCGCTGCCCCGGCCGCCGCCGGCGATGGAACCGCCCGCTCGTCCGGAAAAGGAAGGCCCGCGTCGCGCAGCAGCGCCTTGGCCCCGGCCTCGTCGCTGCGCCCAAGGGGCGACAGGTCGGCCTCGGGCAGCGCCGGCAGGGCGCGGTCAGGCGCCTCGCCGGCGTGCGCGAGCGCGTCGAGCGCATGGATCAGCGCCGTGGGATCCTCGAAGATCAGTGCGCCGGCGGCCTCGTAAGGGCCGGCGACGTCGCGCGGAAAGGCCCCGGACAGCGCCAGCAGACGATCCTCGTGCCCGGCCCGACCCTCCGCCAGCGCTTGCGCCATCTGGGGGCCGAGCGCGGGATTGCGCGCCCAGTTCAGGAAAAAGCCGCCGACGGCGTCGTAGCCGCCCTGTTCGAACATCTCGCGCAGGTGCAGGCCGACGAGCCCCATGTCGTTGATGGCCTGCGCCGTGATGTCGACCGGATTGACCGGCGAGCCGAAGGGGCACGCCTGAGACAGGCGCGCCTGGGCGGCGGCGGGCATCGGCGTCAGCTCGAACCCCGCATCCACCGCATCGTCGGCCATCAGCACGCCTGCGCCGCCCGAGATGGTGGCGATGCCGAGCTTGCGCCCGCGCAACGGGCCGTGGCGCGCCAGACCGTAAAGCGCGTCGATGAAGGCGTCGGTGCGCCGGGCGCGGATCGCCCCGGCGTCGCGAAGGGCGGCGTCGAAGACCGCGTCGTCGCCGGCGAGGGATGCGGTGTGCGACGCGGCTGCGGCGCCGCCCGCCTCCGTCCGGCCGACCTTCATCAGCACGGTCGACTTGCCGGCGTCGCGGGCGATGCGCAGCGCTTCGATGAAGGCGCGGCCGTCGCGCACGCCTTCGGCATAGACGCCGAGGGTCGTCACCTCGGGATCCTCGGCGAAGTGGCGGATGAGGTCGGTGGCGCCCAGGGCCGCCTCGTTGCCCGTGGCGATCCAGCGCGATACGGCGACGCCTCGCTCGGCCGCCAGAAGCGCGGTGTGCGCGCCATAGGCCCCGGACTGGGAGATGATGGCGACCGGGCCGGCGGCCGGGGGCGCGAGATCGAGGAAGCTGGCGAACGACGCGGTCGCGCCGCCGGTGCAATAGGCGCCCAGGGAGTTCGGCCCGACCACCGCCAGGCCGCGGCGCGCGGCGATCTCCGCCAGACGATCTTGCAGGGCGGCGCCGTCCGCGCCGACCTCGGCGAAGCCGGAGGTGAAGATCACGGCGGCCCTGGCGCCCCGATCCGCGGCCGCCTCCAACGCGTCGGGCACGTCGGCGGCGGGGGTGGCGAGCACCGCCAGGTCGATTTCGCGCGGCAGATCCGCGAGGCTGGGATGGGCGCGCAGGCCCTGGATCTCCGCCCGGCGCGGGTTCACGGGCAGGATCTCTCCGCCGAAGCCGAAGCGTTGCATGTAGGCGATGGGACGTCCGCCGATGCGCGTGGGATCGGCGGAGGCGCCGACCACGGCGACGGCGCGCGGGCGCAGCAGCGCCTCGATCGCCTCGGGCGGCGGCCCGGGCGGCGTTCGATCTGTCGGCGGCATGCGGTCTTCGTCCCCCTCGGCGCGCGGCAGGTTCGGCCGCGTCAGATGTCGTCCGGCGGCGGGACGTCGTCGCGCGTGACCTTCTCTCCGTCGCGGGTGGTGAGAAGGATCACGACCAACAGCCCCAGCGTCGCCGCGGCGACCGCGGCGGTGAAGAGGTTGAAGTCGGTCACGTGCAGGCGCGTCTCGCCCACCGCCCAAAGCGCGCCGAGCGCGGCGAAGAGCGCCAGCCAATGGACGGGCTTGCCCAGAAAGATGCGTCCCATCTCAGCGCCCTCCCGCCAGCGCGGCGCGTCCGCCGCCGCCATGCAGCGCCGCCGCGGCGAGCGCGAGGCCCGCCGCGATGACGACCCAGCCCGGAGCGCCGAAGACCACGCCCGTAGGCGGCATCAGCAGACAGCCCGCGGCCAGGATCGCCAGCGTGCGCCGGACCGGGCCCACCGGGCCGGAGCGCCACCCCTCCAGCCCGACCGACAGGACCCAAAGCGCCACGATGGCCAGCAGCGTGGAGACCAGCGTCAGCCAGACCGGTCCGATCCACAGGAGGGCCGGATTGTAGACGAAGGCGAGCGGCATCAGATACTTGGCGATGCCGACCCGCGTGCTCTCGAACGCCGTCGCCATGGGCCCGGTGCCGGCCACGGCGGCGGCGGCGAAGGCGGCCAGCGCGACGGGCGGCGTGATCGAGCTGACGACGCCGAAGTAGAAGGCGAACATGTGCGCCGCGATGGGCTCCACCCCCGCCTGGATCACCGCCGGCACGATCAGCGCGGCGACGGTGATGTAGACGGCGGTGGTCGTGATCCCCATGCCCAGGATCACCGCTGCGACGCCGGTCAGGCACAGCAGCAGCGCAAGGTTCCCTTCGGAAATCTCGATGACGCTCTGCGTGAATTTCAGCCCCAGTCCGGAGACGAAGACCGCCCCGATGATCAGCCCGGCGCAGGCGCAGGCGATGGTCACCGGCGCCGTGGCGCGCACCCCGTCCTCCAGCGCCGCGACGATGTCGGCGGGGCTCATGCGCGTGTGCGGATTGATGAAGCTGAGCGCGACAAGCGAGACGATGCCGAAGAACGCGCTCTTCATCGGCGTGTAGCCGTAGAGCAGGAACGAGATCAGCACCGCCAGCGCGATCAGCAGATGCCAGCCGTCCCGCAGCACGTCCCAGACATTGGGGATTTCCTCCTCGGCCATGCGGCCGACCCCATGCTTCTCCGCCTCCAGATGCACCATGAAGTAGACGGTGATGAAGTAGAGCAGCGCCGGGATGGAGGCGGAGACGATGATCGTGACGTAGGAGACGCCGAGGAACTCGGCCATCAGGAAGGCTGCGGCGCCCATGATCGGGGGCGTGATCTGCCCGCCGGAGGAAGCGCAGGCCTCCACCGCCGCGGCGAATTTCGGGCGGTAGCCCAGGCGCTTCATCATCGGGATGGTGAAGCTGCCGGTGGTCACCACGTTGGCGACGGCCGAGCCGGAGATGGTGCCCATGAAGCCTGAGGCGACCGCGGCCGCCTTGGCCGGTCCGCCCACGCGGCGCCCCGTGAGCGCGACCGCCAGATCGATGAAGAATTTGCCGGCGCCCGAACGCACGAGGATCGCGCCGAAGATGATGAAGAGGATGATGTAGGTCGCGCAGACATGCAGCGGGATGCCGAAAAGGCCGTCCGAGCTCATGAACAGCGTATCGATGAACTTCGGAAAACGGACCGGGGGCCCGTAGAAGATGCCGATGAAATAGTGGGCGTAGAGGGCGTGCGTGATGAAGAATGCGGTGATGATCACCATGGCCCAGCCGACGACGCGGCGCGTCGCCTCAAGCACGATGGCGATCAGCAGACCGCCGATGAGCAGGTCGTTGACCTCCTTTTCGCCGTAGCGCATGTGGAAGGCGTTGATGTCCCAGATCGTCCAGACCTGAACGAAGATCACCGCGAGGACCAGCGCCAGATCGATGGCGAGGCCCGCCGATCGCAGCGCATCGCCGGCGTCGCCGCGCCGCACCGGGGAAGTCATGGACTCGCGAAAGAGCGGCTTCATGAAGATCGCCAGCACCAGCATCACCGTCAGGTGGGTCGAGCGGAACGAGCGTCCCTCCGGCGCACCGAAGGCGGCGGCGTAGAGGTGGAACAGCGCCAGCGCCACCGAGATCGCGGCGCAGAAGAACAGCAGCGCCTGCGTGGCCGGCGCGGCTCGGCCGGCCAGCAGCCGTTCGAAGAAGCCCAGCGTGCGCGGTTCGTCTCGCGCGGCGATTTCCGAAGGGGCGGCGGCGGCATTCGACATGAGGTATCGCCTCGTCGCGAGGGGCGTCCCGCAGGGCATGGCCTGGGGGCGAAGGGCGCGGGGCGCGGCGGGGCGCGCCGGCTGGCGGGGCGGGAGCGGCCGGCGCGTTCGTCGCGCGCCGTGGATCGACGTCGGCGCCTGCGTCGCGGCGGCGGAATCGCCGCCGCGACGCAGGCCGTGTCAGCCGATCCGGCTCAGGAGCCGATGCCGCGCTCGTCGTAGCAGCGCTGCGCGCCGGGATGCACCGGGATCGCCACGCCGTCGAGGGCCTGGTCGATGTTGGTGCGGTTCCAGACAGACTTCACCTCGGCGAACTGGGCATGGTTGTCCCAGAACACGTTGCACATCTGGTAGACGAGGTCCTCGGGCAGGTCCTTGTGCACCACCATGTTCACCACGATGCCCAGCGAGTGAGTGTCCTCGGTCACCGACTCGTAGACGCCGGCGGGCATGGTGCCTTCGATGAAGCCGGGATTGTCGGCGATCAGCTGCTGCTGAATGTCCTTGGGCAGCCCGATGAAGCGGATGCCCGGCGACTGCTCCAGCTCGAGGAAGCTGGCCTGGGGCATGTTGGTGGCGGCCATGAAGACGTCGATATGGCCGTCCTTCATCAGGGCGATCGACTCGGTGTAGCCCACGTGATGGACCGTGCCGCCGTTCTCCTTGATGGAGTCGAAGGTGATCCCGTAGGCGCCCAGGATCGACTCGGCGAAGGCCGTGCCCGTCCACTTCGCCTTGCCCGGCGAAATGTTGGCGCCGGCCATGTCCTCGAACGACTGGATGTCGCTGTCGGCGCGCACGGCCACCTGGAACATAGAGCCGTAGAGCGTCGCGAAGTGGCGCACGTCCGGCTGCGCCTTGGAGAACTTGCCGACGCCGTTGAAGCCGTTGGCGGTGGTGTGGGCGTAGGACCAGCCGATCTCCGCATCGCCGCCGTTCACCGACAGGACGTTGGAAATGCCGCCGCCGGAGGTGTTGGACGTCGCGATGCCGTCGATCTCATCCTGCATGACCTGCATGATCTTGGCGCCCAGAGGATACCAGGAGCCGCCGGACGGACCGGAGACCATGCGCACGAACGTGTCGGCCGAGGCCGCCGGGGCCGCAAAGACGAGAGCCGCGGCCGCAAGGACCGCGCGAGACTGATGAAGCATGTTTTCTCTCCCTGAAGCATCTGCGGATGCTCTGCTTATGGAGAGGACTGTAGCGGACTTGCCGTGGGGTTCAATCGCGCGCGGCCTTGACCTCTTCACGGTCGAGATCGGGGCGCAGCTGATGCTCGCCCACGACGCGCCGCCGCTCCGCCCGCCGCTCGCCGGCGCGGGCCCGCCGCTCCAGCACGCGCACCACGAGGTCGCCGCGTGCGCCCGTGGCCGCGGCGCAGACCGTCTGCGCGTCGGCGAGCAGGGGTTCGGAGGCGCGATGGCCGTAGCCGAACCAATCGTCGGATGAGAGGAGCGAGGGATCGCGGATCAGCGCGAGATCGCCGGGTTTCCGCCCGGGCGCGCGAAAGGCCTTCCAGAAGACGCGGAAGGCACGCTCGCACGGCGTGGGAATGAAGCTGCGGCGCCTGAAATCCGCCACGGCCCGTTCCGCCGCCGCCCGGTCCTGCGCTTCTCGCGCGCCGAATGCCGACGTCTCCGACATCGCGGCGACCGGCGAGGTCAGCATGAAAAGGGCGAGCAGGCGGGCGCGAGGCATGGCGGCCTTTGCGGCGGTTTCGACGACATATGTAAGAAATAGGGCCGCGGACGCCCCCGTCACGCCGCCGATCCGCGAGCCCGCGCGATCCGTCTCAGCTGTGAACAGGCGTCGACACGCTGCGTCAGACCGCCTCGCCGTATCAATCTGAAACGTAACAGTTCTTTACACGACCCTCTCCTTGTTGCGCACGGCTTGCATGGGGCTGAACCTCGGACTACCCAGAATTGAAGACGCCGCGACATGAACGCCCGAAGCGGCGTCGCCGTCGCAGGAATCGACGACGGTCCAGGAGCAAGCCGACGCCGGGGGCGGCGCAGGCGGATCTTCGTCGATCGGCCTTGGCCGCGCGGGGCGCGGCGCAGGGCCTGTAGCGTCCCGGCGGAGCGGCCGTGTGCAGGCGGCGGGCTCCGCCGGCGTCGTTGCGCCGCCGCCGACGCGCCGCGCTACTTCTCGAAGAACACCTCTTCGGCGATGCGGCCGGTTTCGCGCCATCCGGCGGCCTCGAACGCCGCCCGAACCTCCGCGGCGTTGCGGGACCGCGTCTCCACCATCGCCAGGCCGTCGTTGCGCGCCAGCAGCCGTGCGGCTCCGGCGAGCGCCTGCGGCTCGTGGCCCTCGACGTCCACCTTGAGGGCGACGGTTTCCCCCTCCGGCGCGAACAGCGCGTCGAGCGCCTCGGTGAGCACCGTCTCCGTCTGCAGGAAGTCGCGGCGCGCGGCCTCGTCGGCGGAGGCGGACAGGGTGGACAGGCCCGAAGATCGAGGATCGATGGCGATGTCGGCCCGACCCGGTCCGTCGGACAGGGCCAGGCCGTGCACGCGCACGCGATCCTCGAGCCCGTTCAGCGCCACGTTGAGCGTCAGCTTTTCGCGCGTGCGGCCGACCGGTTCGAACGCTTCGACCTGCAGGTCAGGCGACGCCAGCGCCGAGGTGACGGCGTAGAGGCCGAAATTGGCGCCTATGTCGTAAAGCCGGGTCGGACGTCGCGCGGCCAGCCGCTGCGCGAAGCGGGCCTGCTGCTCGGCTTCGAAGGGCTGACCGATCAAAAGTCTCGCTTCCAACCAGTCGGTCGGGTCCAGCCGCCAGCGCGCGCCCAGACGCTCCACCTGGCGCGGTCGACGGTCGAGGCGCAGCATCCGCTTGCGCAGGCTCCACCACAGCCGCCTCATGCGCTCGCGCCCCGCGCTCGGGCCAGAAACGCGCGTCGACGCAGCCCGTCGCGCCATCGCCGACCGCGGCCGTCCAGGTGCCCGGCGGTCGCGGGATGCCCCAGGCCGCCATAGACATGTCCGCCGCCGGCGAAGAGCTCCACCCGCCCTTCCAGACCCTCGGCCTTGCGCGCGCCGCGGTCGATAAAGGGGAGGACCCGCGCCCGGGCATGGGCGACATCGAGGATGTGCGGATTATTGGATCGGCCGGAAACCCGACAGCAAGGAAAGCCCGCATCGTTCCGCGGCGACATGAAGTGATCGTAGCCCACCGCGCGGTTCCAACGCTTGTTGAAGCGCAGGCAGCGGAGGTTCGCACGGGCCATTCCCGACAGGAGCTCGTCGAGCGAATGGGCCACGCGGGACGCGTGAAGGGTCCAGTCATGCTCCAGCTGCAAGGCGAAGGCTCCCTCGCAGAGGTCGAGCGACCTTGCGTATCCGTCGGCCAGACCTTGGGTTCGATGAATCTCCAGCGGGCCGGGCGCGGCGGCGGCGGCGGCGTCCGTCCAGGCCTTGAAGACCTCAGGCCACGGATTGGGATCGCAGAAAAGGCGCAGCCGGACGTCATGTCCGTTCGCCATCGCCAGGCCGTCGACGAAGGATCGCGCGGCATGGCCGGCCAGGCACAGCGACGGATCCGACGCGGATACGTTGGAGAAGACGTTGACGTTGAAGACGGCCCGGGTCGCGGCCATGGTCCCCTCCTCGGCGCGCCGCGGAGGGCGGCGCAGGCGGAGGTTAGGAGGGCGCGGGCGGTGGTTCAATCGGGCGGACGGCGATGCTGACCGCGGTTCGGGCGGCCTGGGCGCGCCTCGACGCGGCGCCGCTGCGCGCCGCCATCGGCCGCGCGGCGGAAGCCGGTCCTTGGGCGGCGCGCTCGGCGGCCCGGGGCGTGGCCCTGCCGTGCGGTTCGCTCCGCCTCGACGGGCATCTGAAGGTCAACCCGATGTCCGGCGCGGTGTTCGCGGGCGGCCATCCGCTGGATCTGGGTCCGGAGGCCCGTCCGACCGATTGGCTGGTGCAGGCCTTTCCCTCGCGCCTTCGGCTCAAGACGGTCTGTCCCCTTTGGTATGGAGCGGAGGCGTCCGAGCGGGCGCTGGCGCAGGAGGCCCTGCCCCGCGCGATCGCGCTTCATCGCATCGCCCCCAAGGCGGAGGCGCTGATATCCCTTCCGCTCGGCCGCCTTTCCTGCGTGCAGGAGGCGATCGCCGCCGGCGCCTTCGGCACGACGCCCGTGCGCGTCCATGCCTGGGACAAGGTCATCGAGGCGCGGACGATCGTGACGGTCCCTCGGCCCTCGAAAGACGACGTCGAGGAGGCCGCCACGCGCTTGGCAGCCTGTGGATAACTTTCTGATTTCATTTGAGAACGTCCCGGCGCGGCGGCTTACGCCACGTCCTTGAAAAAGGGGTTGCGCGGGAATCCGAATCTCCATATACCCCGCGCTCACCGGCGGCGGGGGTCACACCCCGCCGCTTCGGTTCCGGGGCCCAGCGCCTCGAGGCTCTTTGACATTGTTGGTGATGGAAGGGATATGCGGGCGGTTCGTTGTTGACGGTAAGGTCCGACGGAGATTGTTCTGCATATCTGGCCTCTAGGGGGGTTGGCGTTTCGGCGTTGATTTTCCGGTGATGGGGT
>JBCBYE010000640.1:0-2703 GCA_039816075.1 Pseudomonadota bacterium
GCGCAGCGCTCCGCCAGGTCGCCCGCGAGGCCCCCGGCCGCAGGCTCAGATCAAGGGCGTCGGCGCCAGCTCGTCCCGCTCGGCGATCAGCATGCCGCCGGGGCGGTGCGTGATGCAGAACGCCGGCCGCGCCTCGCGCAGCGCGTTCTGCGGGGTCACGCCGCAGGCCCAGAACACCGGGACCTCGCCCGCCTCGGGCAGCACCGCATCGCCCCAGTCCGGCGCGCCCAGATCGGCGATCCCGATCTCCGCCGGATCGCCCGCATGCACCGGCGCGCCGTGCGCGTGGCCGTAGCGCGCCGTCACCTCGCGCGCCGTCGCCGCCAGCGCCTCGGGGACCGGGCGCATGCTCACCACCATGCCGCCGCCGAAGGGCCCGCGCCGGGCCGTCTCGATCGACGTGCGGTACATGGGCACCGTCAGGTCCCGTTCGATGTGGCGCAGGCGGATCCCCGCCTCGATCAGCGCCCGCTCGAAGGTGAAGGAGCAGCCCAGCGCGAAGGCCACCAGGTCCTCGCGCCACAGCGAGGCCGCCTCGCCGCGCTCCTCCACCGGCTCGCCGTCGCGCCAGATCACGTAGCCGGCCGCATCGGTCGCCGCGTTCACGTCCTCGCCGATCTGCGGCAGATGCGCGGCGCCCTCGGCGCTCATGCCCACCAGGGGGCACGGCCTGGGATTGGCGCGGCAGAACGCCAGAAAATCCTCGGCCTCCGCCCGCGGCAGGATCGCCAGGTTCACCTGCAGCCGTCCGGGCGCCAGGCCCGCCGTGTGCCCGCGATAGGCGCCGGATCGGATCGCCGCGCGCACGTCCTCGAATGCCGCGCCCACGAGGGCGCAATGCCCGACCGTTCCGCCGAATCCGCCGTCCATCGCCGCCTCCCGCGCCCGCGCGCGCCCCTGCAGGACCTCGTGAAAAAGCCCGGCGCAGTGTTCCCGCGCCGGGCCGTCAGGTCAATCTCGTCGCAGGCGCTCCGGCGTCCCCCCCCATGGCGCGCCCCCTCTCCGGCGCCGCCCCGCCGCCTCGACGGGGCGGCTGCGCCGCTCAGGCGGCCACCGCGCCGTCGTACTCGCCGCGCGCCGGATAGGACTTGGAGATCACGAAATCCAGCGTCTGCGGCAGGCCGGCCAGCGGCGGGCGCATGAACGGCATCGTTTGGACCGAGGCGAAGTACAGCGCGCGCCCCGGGCTCACCAGGAACAGCCCCGGCTCCGCGAACAGCGCCGGCTCTTCGATGCCGGCCGAGGTCTTGCCGTTCGACGTCGAGATGTAGAGGCCCCACTCCCGCGCCACCGGCAACGGCAGCGAATGGGCGAAACGCACATGCTCGGCGCCGACCTTGTCGCGCATCTGCGCCGCGCGGTCCTCGTCGTCGGTCGACAGCGCCAGCGCCGTCACGCCGCGCTCCGCCAGCGCAGGGACGATGCCGTCCAGCTCCTTCAGATACGGAACGCACAGCGGGCAGTGCAGGCCGCGATAGACCACCAGCAACGTGCCGCGTTCGGCGCCCGGATCGGCGTCGAGATCGAAGGTTCCGCCCCCGACGAGCGGAACGGCGAGGGCCGGGGTCTTCTTGCGGGGCATCAGCATGGCGGGTTCTCCTGAAGGGGCGTCGAAAACGATAAGGAAGACTTAGTTGTTCCGAGCCGTGGAGGCCAGTCCCGGAAACAATCCTGCACGCAGCCGTGATGCCGCCTTCATGTTGCGTTGCAGCGCGTTGCGGTAACCGATGTTTCAAGTTAACGCATCGTTAAAGCTTGCGACGCTGAGGAGCCGATCCCGTGACTCCCCGCCAGATCGAAGCCAAGACCCGTCTGCTGGCGGACGCCTACGGCGCCGCCGCCCCCGGCGCGGCCGCCCTGCGCGCCGAGCTGCTGGAACGTCGCGCCGACCCCGGCGCCGCCGTCTGGCGCCGTCTGGAACGTCGTCTGACCGCCGCTCCGGATCTCGGCTCCCCCGCCCTCCCGGATCTCGCCGCGGGCGTCGCCCTCCCGCCCGCCCTCCCGACCCTCGCCGAGCGACGCCTCGCGATCCCCGCGCCGCGCCGGCGCCTCGGCGCCCGCCAGCTCGAGGCCAAGGCGCGCCTGCTCGCCGACGCCTATCGAGACGAGGCCGCCGACGCCGCCGCCCTGCGCGCCGAGGGCATGGAGCGTCGCGGCGACCCCGCCGCCGCCCTCTGGCGCCAGGTCGAACGCCGCCTGCGCGACGGCGCCGCCGGCCCGATCCGGGGCGCCGAGACCCTCCCCGCCGAAGCCTCCGCGACGACGCTGACCGCCGGGCGCGCGAAACCGCATCGCCCGACCCCGGCGCTCCTCGCGCCGCGCCGGCCGCTCTGCCCCATACAGCTCAAATCCAAGGCCCGTCTGCTCGCAGAGGCCTACGGCGCCCAGGCCCCGGACGTCGTCGCCCAGCGCGTGGCGCGGCTGGAGCATCGGTCCGATCCGCTCGCCCGCGACTGGCGCCGGCTGGAGGCTCAGGTGCGCGACGTCGTCGTCGCGCTCGGCGACCGTCAGCTCCGGCGCCCGCGCTACCGGGCGCTGCTCCCGCTGCTGCTCGGCCCCCTGGGGCGCGGCCCGCACCGGCGCCGCGTGCGAAAGCTGCTGCTGGACCGGCGCGACGGCTGGTCGCTGGCCTGACCCCGACGCCCTCGCGCCGCGGTCCCGACCGGCTCGGTCCCGCCCGGCCCGACCCCGCCCGGCTCGGCC
>JBCBYE010000852.1:0-1601 GCA_039816075.1 Pseudomonadota bacterium
AGGACCGGAGGATCGCGCTCGGCGGTCCCCCCAGGAGGCCCCGGATCAAGTCCGGGGCGCCGGTCGCGGGGCGACGGAGCGGCGGTCGCCGGCCGTCCCGGCGATGCCTGGCGCCGCCGCCGGGACGAAGGCGGGTCGTCGAAAGGGTCGAGGCTCGCAAGCGCAGCGCCGCGACCGAGCGAAGCGAGGCTTGGCCTTGAGGCTCCCGCCGGACTTGGCGTCGAACGCCGGGCGCCGACTCGCCGCTCGCTCGCCAAAGGCCCGCTCTTGCGGGCCGTCTCGGCAAACCGCGAATGCCCCGAAGCCGGAACCGCCCTCCCCATTCCCGGCGCCGGGCCGGCGATGCCGGCCGCGGACCGAGCGGGGGTCCTCCCCCCGAGGGCCGCTCCCCCCGTCCCGCGCCGCCGCGCCCGCTCTTGACGGCGCGCCCGCCCCGCCCCAAGGCTCCGCTCGAACACGCCTGCGCCCCGGCGGCGCCGCAATGGGAGGACCCCGCCATGAGCTTCAACGCCCTCGTCGTCGAGCGGAACGAAGAGACCAAGGACACCTCGGCCGGGATCCAGACGCTGGCGCTCGATGCGCTGCCCGAAGGCGACGTGGTGGTGGCGGTGGAGTACTCCACGGTCAACTACAAGGACGGGCTGTGCCTGACTTCGGGAGGCGGGCTGGTGCGCAAGTACCCGCATGTGCCCGGCATCGACTTCGCCGGCACGGTCGAAAGCTCCGACGACGCGCGCTACGCGCCCGGCGACAAGGTGGTGCTGACCGGCTGGCGCGTGGGCGAGGTGCATTGGGGCGGTTATGCGCAGAAGGCGCGCGTGAAGGCCGACTGGCTGGTCAAGCTGCCCGAGGGGCTGACGACGCGCCAGGCGATGGCGGTCGGCACGGCCGGTTTCACCTCGATGCTTGCGGTGCAGGCGCTGGAGGATCACGGGCTGAACGTCGGGGACGGCCCGGTGCTGGTGACGGGCGCGGCGGGCGGCGTCGGCTCGGTCGCCGTGGCGCTGCTGGCGGCGCTGGGCCACGAGGTGGCGGGCGTCACCGGTCGGCCGGAAACCGCCGACTACCTCAAGGACCTCGGCGCCTCGACGATCGTGGCGCGCGAGGAGATCAACGAGACCGTCAAGCGCCCGCTGGAGGCGGAGACCTGGGCCGGCTGCGTGGACGCCGTGGGCGGCGCGATGCTGGCGCGGGTTCTGGGGCAGATGAAGTACGGCGCCTCGGTCGCGGCGGTGGGGCTGGCCGGGGGCGCCGGTCTGCCCGCCACCGTGGTGCCGTTCCTGCTGCGCGGCGTGAACCTGCTGGGCATCGACAGCGTGATGCAGCCCTACGAGAACCGCGTGCGCGCCTGGGCCCGCATCGCCGAGGCGCTGCCCATGGACAAGCTGGAGGCGATGGTTCGTCCCGCCACCCTGTCGGACCTGCCGGCCTTGGGCCCGGCGATCCTCAAGGGCCAGGTGCAGGGCCGCGTCGTGGTGGACGTGAACGCCTGATCCCCGGCGCAAGCCTGCCGGGCCAAGGTCCCGCCGCCCCCCTCCGCGCGGCCCGCCCGCCCTCCCCCGTCGCGGAGGGGGGCGGCGGGCGCAGGCTCGCGACATCCG
>JBCBYE010000450.1:0-4115 GCA_039816075.1 Pseudomonadota bacterium
CGCACCGCCTACGCGCTCTCGAAAGAGGCGAACACCAACGAAAGCCAGAGCTACGCCCTGCAGGGCGGCTGCTTCGTGCTCTCCGCCAATTCGATCATCACCGAGGACAGCCTCGACGCCATCACCATGGGCAACGACGACCTACGCCAAGTGGTCTTTCCCGGCGGCGGCGCCGCGGCGGTGTTCGGGCCTGACGGCTATCGCCTGACCGATCCCATCGACGAGCATCAGGACGGGCTCGCCATCGCCGACATCGACCTGATGATGATCGAGGGCGCCAAGGTCTTCGCCGACCCGGCGGGCCACTACTACCGGCCCGACGTGGCGCGCCACGTGCTCGACGGCGTGGCGGGGCCCATCGACGCCAACCCGCCGGCGTCCGCTTCGCTGAAGGCCGTCGGGGAGGACGCCGCGTGACGACGCCCGATTTCGACGCCTTCTACACCCCTGCCCAGGCCGAGATGCAGAAGCGCTTCGGGACCGAGAAGCTGGCCGAGACGGTGCTGAACGCCATCGTCTCGGACAGCGTCGAGGGGCCGAGCGCGGATTTCATCGCCAGTCGGGACTTCTTCTTCCTCTCGACCGTCGATGGCGAGGGGCGGCCGACCGTCAGCTACAAGGGCGGCCCGCCGGGCGTTTGCGCCGTGCTCGACGCGCAGACGCTGGCCTTTCCGGCCTATGACGGCAACGGCATGTTCAAAAGCCTCGGCAACGCGGCGGAGACGGGCAAGGTCGGCCTGCTCTTCATCGATTTCGAAACGCCGAACCGCGTGCGCGTGCAGGGCTCGGTCACGCTCTCCGACACGGACCCGGAGATGGGCCGCTGGCCCGGCGCCAAGATGGTGGCGCGCGTTGCGGTGGAGAGCTGCTTTCTCAACTGCGCCCGCTACATCCACAAGCACGCGCGGGTCGAAGCGAGCCCCTACGTGCCCGACGCGGAGGGCGCGCAGCCGCACCCGTCGTGGAAGCGCATCGACCTCGTCCAGGACGCCCTGCCGGAGGCGGAGCGTGCGCGCACGACGGCCGAGGGCGGCACGATCACCATGGACGACTATGCCGAGAAGCTGATGGCCGGCCAGTCCTGAGCCGGCCAGTCCTGAGCCGGCCAGTCCTGAGCCGGCCAGTCCCGACCCGGCCGATCCTGACCCGGCCGATCCTGACCTGGCCGGCCGCCCCGCCGGGGCGGCCGCGCCTCATCGGGGCGCGGAACGCCGCGCGCCCGGCCCTCGCCGCCCCCCGCCGTCCCCCTTGACGCGCCGCCGACCGCGGCGCGTCATGCGCCCGACAGCGGTTTCGCGAGAAGGGCGCCCCGGATGGACGAGCCCCGACCCTGCACCGCAGGCGGTCCGGGGCTCGGCTTCGGCGAGATCTGCGTGAACGTCGACCCGGTGTTCAACACCGGCGTCTGGAGCCTGCCTTTCGTCTACGGATTCTTCCTGACGCTGCTGGGCGGCGCCCGCTGGCGCGCCGCGATCCGCGGCTGGCTCTACGCCGGCGCGTGGAGCGCCTGCTACGCCGGCCTGCTGCAGGACCTGCTGGGCCGCCTCGACCGCGTCTTCGGTCGCCCGCTCGGCTGGAAGGCGTTCGAGCGCTGCTTCGCCCTCGCCATGCTCTACGGCCTCGTCTTCCTGCTGTTCGTGGGCGCGGGAGAGATCGAGAACACGCAGGGCCTCGGCGCCTGGGCGTCGCCCGTCTTTCTGCTGTTGACGCTGACCCTGATCGCGCCCGCCGCCTGGCTCTATCGCGGCGTCCGGCGGCGGGCCGAGGCCGCCCGCGCGGACGGCTCCGCCGGACGACGCGCGGCGACCCGGGGCCTGGAGATCGGCGGCTACATCCTCGCCACGGCGGCGGTTCTCGTCGCCACGATCCTGACGACGGCGCTGCCGCTGTTCGTGTGGAGCGGCACGGGCGATCCCGTGGCGGCCTCCGCCTTCGCGGCCTGGGCCCTCGCCCTGGCCGTCGCCGTGTTCGCGGCCGCCGCCATCGCCGGGACGGCGGCCTTCGCGACGGTCGCCGCCGCGGCGATCCTCGGGCCCCTCGTGTTCGCGAGCTCCATCGCGCCGCCGCAGATCATAGGGTTCCTCGCCGTGATCGCGGTGGGCGTGCCGCTCATCAACGCGGCGTTCGACTGGCTGTCCTGGGCGGCGAGCCGCTGGCTGATGGCGCGTCTGGCGCGCGACGCCGCGCGGCCGGGGCGGGCGCGCTGGACGGCCATGGCGCTGCATGTGCTGGCGGACATCGCCGCGGCCTGCCTGCTGCTGTTCGCGCTGGCCATCGCCATCGCCGCCTTCGTCCGCGCCGCCGCCTCGCCCGAGATCTGGGGCGCCTACGCCGCCGCGCAGGTGCGGCCGTTCGAGGGGACCGGCGCCGCGATGACGGTCATGCTCGCCTCCACCCTGGTTCCGACCGCGATCCATCTGGGCTTCGCGATCTTCGCGCTGGCGGTTCTGCGCCTGCCCTTCGCCGGGCGCGTGGCCTTTTTGATGCAGGACGGCGCGCTGGGCGGGCGGGGCGAGGAGAAGGGCACCCATGTGGTCGCCGCGCTTTACCTGACGGTCTGCGCGGGTTTCGCGATGGGGGTGCTGTGGCTGGCGGGGCGCGCCCTGCTGATCGCGCTCGACCAGCTGACGGGCGACCTGCCAGGCGCCTTCTGGCGGTCGATCTTCGTGGCCGCCGACGCCGTGGCGCGATCTCTGTGAGCCGGCGGCGCCGGCGCAGCGGCCCGCCTCAGCGTCGGCGCGATCTCAGCAGGCCCACCCGGGCATAGGTCTCGTCGAGGATCGGCTCGGCGATGGCGCTGGCCTTGTCGGCGCCCTGGGCGAGCACCCGGTCGATCTCCCCCGGATCGGCGTTCAGCTCGGTCACCCGGGCGGCGATGGGGGCCATCACCTCCACCGCCAGATCCGCCAGCGCCGGCTTGAAGGCGCTGAACTGCTTGCCGCCCCATTCGCCCAGCACGCCCGCCGCGGTCGTGTCCGCCAGCGCGGCGTAGATGCCCACGAGGTTGCGCGCCTCGGGGCGGGCCTCCAGCCCGTCCACCGTCTCGGGCAGGGGCTCGGGATCGGTCTTGGCCTTGCGGATCTTCTGCGCCACGGCGTCTGCGTCGTCGGTCAGGTTGATGCGGCTCATGTCCGAGGCGTCGGACTTGCTCATTTTCTTGGACCCGTCGCGCAGGCTCATCACCCGCGTCGCCTCGCCCTGGATCACCGGCTCGGTGATGGGAAAGAACGCTTCGGCGTCGAAGTCGTTGTTGAACTTGATCGCGATGTCGCGCGTCAGCTCCAGATGCTGCTTCTGATCCTCGCCCACGGGCACATGCGTGGCGTGATAGACGAGGATGTCGGCGGCCATCAGCGCGGGATAGGCGAAGAGGCCCACCGATGCGTTTTCGCGGTTCTTGCCGGCCTTGTCCTTGAACTGCGTCATGCGGTTCAGCCAGCCCATGCGCGCCACGCAGTTGAAGATCCAGGCCAGCTCCGCATGGGCGGACACCTGGCTTTGATTGAACAGGATCGACTTGGCCGGATCGAGGCCGCAGGCGATGAAGGCGGCGGCCAGCTCGCGGGTCGCGCGCTGCAGCTCGCCCGGCGCGGGAACCGCGTTGGTCAGGGCGTGAAGGTCCACCATGCAGTAGATCGTCTGGCCCGCCTCCTCCTCCTGCATCTGCACGAAGCGCTTGACGGCGCCGAGGTAGTTGCCCAGATGCAGGTTCCCCGTGGGCTGAACGCCCGAGAAGACGCGGCGCTGGTGCGTGGCCGAGCCATGGGCCTCGGCGGCCGGGGCGTCATCGACCGAAGCGTCGGCGGGGGTCATCGGCGGAATTCCTTCTGCGTCGCGGTGCGGCGCCGGACGGGTCCGGTCCCG
Organism: Pseudomonadota bacterium; assembly: GCA_039816075.1. GTDB lineage: Bacteria > Pseudomonadota > Alphaproteobacteria > Rhodobacterales > Rhodobacteraceae > Albimonas. The sequence continues at coordinate 3,865 of JBCBYE010000450.1, forward strand.
CGCGGCGGGCGTCTTATGCGGCGCTGCGGCGCGGGCGGTCAAGACGGCGGGGCGCGCCCCGCGGGCGGGCGCGGCCGCGTCGCTCAACGGGAGGACGGATGTTTCAGTTTCCGCCGCTGCCGCCGGTCGAGGCGCATCACCGCGCCGTGGCCTTCGCCTTCGCAGGGGCGTTCTTGTTCATCGAACTGGCGCTGCAGCTGGGCGATATCGGCGTCCTGCCGCGCGACTTGCGCTGGACCGCCTATCGCGAG
>JBCBYE010000802.1:0-1867 GCA_039816075.1 Pseudomonadota bacterium
CCAAAAGGCGGCGCGACGGTCGATCGGCGCGGCGACGCGGCCGACGCTACGTCGCGCTTGCTCCGCGCCGGGGGAATCGCGTTGATGCGGCGCATGAGCCCGCACATCCTCGGCTTCGATGCCGACGACACGCTTTGGCATAACGAAAGCGTCTTTCGGATCACCGAAGGACGCTTCGCCGCGCTGCTCGCGGAGCATGCCGCGCCGGAGACCATCGCCGAACGGCTGCTGGAGACGGAGCGGCGCAACCTTCGCCGCTACGGCTACGGCATCAAGGGGTTCACGCTGTCGATGATCGAGACGGCGGTAGAGATCACCGGCGGCGAGTGCCCCGGCGAGGTCACGCGCGCGATCCTGGGGTTCGGGCATGAAATGCTGGAGCACCCGGTGGACTGCCTGCCCGGCGTCGAGGCGGTGCTGCGCGCGCTGGCGCCCGATCACCGCATGGTGGTGATCACCAAGGGCGACCTCTTCGATCAGGAGCGCAAGCTGGCGCAGTCCGGGCTGGGCGAGCTGTTCGATGGGGTCGAGATCGTCAGCGAGAAGACGGCCGAGACCTATCGCGACGTCTTCGCCCGCCATGGGGCCGGCGCGGGCGACGCGCTGATGACCGGCAACTCCGTCCGCTCCGAGATACTGCCGGCCCTGGCGGCGGGAGCCTGGGCGGCCCATGTCCCCTATGAGGTCACCTGGGCGCATGAGGAAGCCGACGCGCCCCGGACCCATCCGCGCTTCACCGCGTTGAACGCGATCTCGGACCTGCCGGCGCTGATCGACCGGTGGGCCGACCCCGACGGGAAGGAAACCCCATGAGCCTGCCGACCAAGATGCGCGCGCTGATCCAGCGCCATGACGGCTATGCCGACACCTCCACGGGCCCGCTGATCGAGGATGCCGCGCCCTGGCTGGAGCTGACCGAGATCCCCGTGCCCTCGCCCGCCGAGGGGCAGGTGGTCGTCAGGGTGGGGATGGCGAGCGTGAACCCCTCGGACATTCATTTCATCAAGGGCGAGTACGGCCAGCCGCGCATCAAGGGCGCGCCGGCGGGATTCGAGGCCATGGGCGAGGTGGTGGCGGGCGCGGGCGCGTATGCCGAAAGCCTGGTGGGCCGGCGCGTGGCCTTCGCGGCCAGCGCCTCCGGCGCGTGGGCGGAGTATGCGATGACCGACGCGCGCACCTGCATTCCGCTGCGCCCGGACGTCACGGATCAGGACGGCGCGGCGCAGATCGTAAATCCGCTGACCGCCATGGCCATGTTCGACCTGGTGCGGCAGGCCAAGGCCGAAAGCTTCATCGCCACGGCCGCGGCCAGCCAGCTGGGCAAGCTGCTGTGCGGCCTTGCCAAGGACGAGGGGCTTCCCTGCATCGCCACGGTGCGGCGTGAGAGCCAGGTGGAGATGCTCAAGGAGAAGGGCGCGGCGGAGGTTCTGGTGACCACGGCGCCCGATCTGATGGAGCGCTTCGCCGCGCTGTCCAAGACCATGAAGCCGCGCGTGATGCTGGACGCGGTGGGGGACCAGACGGTCGCGGACCTGTTCTTCGCCATGCCCAACGGCGCGCGCTGGGTGAACTACGGCAAGCTGGCGACGGAGCCGCCGGCGCTGACGCAGCTGGGTCAGCTGATCTTCATGCGCAAGCGGATCGAAGGGTTCTGGCTGACGCAGTGGATGCGCGAGACGGCGATGGAGGATCAGGTCCGCGTCATACAAGAGGTGCAGGCCCGCTTCGCCGACGGCCGTTGGAGCACCGACGTGACGGCCGTTCTGGGGCTGGAGGAGGCGATGACCGATCTGCCGGCCAAGCTGGCCGAGCCGGACGGCAAGGTGATGATCAAGCCCTGAGGCGCGATCACGGGCGATCTGGGGCG
>JBCBYE010000513.1:0-3688 GCA_039816075.1 Pseudomonadota bacterium
ATCACCGGCCTTCTGGACCAGCTGGGCGTGACGCTGACCGAGGAACGCTCCGACGTCTTCAAGGCCAACCCCTCCAGCCCGCGACGCTCGCCCACCAGATCGCGGAACCAGCGATAGGCGTCCATCAGCACCTCGCGGTCCCATGCCTCGGTCGCCGGCGTGCCGTTGGAGACGTAGGAGGGGTTGGCCTTGAAGACGTCGGAGCGTTCCTCGGTCAGCGTCACGCCCAGCTGGTCCAGAAGGCCGGTGATGTTGGGCCGCTGCCGCACCACGCCGATGGAGCCGGTCAGCGTGTTGCCCCGGGCGATCACATGGTCGGCGGCGATGGCGGCGATGTAGCCGCCCGAGGCGCCGATCTCGCCCATGACGGCGACGACGGGCTTGTCCTCGGCCACGCCGCGCACGGTCTCGAACAGCGCCTCCGCCCCGGTGGTGGTGCCGCCGGGACTGTCGATGCGCAGCACCAGGGCCAGGGCGTCGTCGTCCGAGGCGACGCCGCGCAGCAGCGCGTCGCGCTCCGCATCCACGCCGATGAACCCGACGACGTCGTGCACGGCCACGTAGGGTCCCGTCCGGCGGGACGGGTCGGGCGCGAACAGGGCATAGGCGACCAGGCCCAGCGCGACCGTCGTCGCGATGCGCCAGAAGGTGAAGAGGCGCCGCTTGGGGCGCCTCTCCTCGTTCGGATGCAGATCGCTCATCCGACGATCATTCGTCGCCGCGCTCCTTCAGCGCGGCGCCGAGGATGTCGCCCAGCGATGCGCCGGAATCGGAGGAGCCGTACTGCTCGACCGCTTCCTTCTCTTCGGCGATCTCGCGCGCCTTGATCGACAGCGACATGCGGCGCGAGGCCTTGTCGATGTTCGTGACGCGCGCATCGACCTTGTCCCCGACCGAGAAGCGCTCGGGCCGCTGGTCCTGACGGTCGCGGGCGAGGTCGGAGCGGCGGATGAAGGCTTTCATGCCCTCGTGCTCCACCTCGATGCCGCCATCCTCGATCTGCGTGACGCTCACCGTGACGATGTCGCCGCGCTTCACGCCGTCCGTGGCCGAGACGAAGCTGTCCTGGCCCAGCTGCTTCACGCCGAGGGAGATGCGCTCCTTCTCGACATCCACGTCGAGGACCACGGCCTTGACCATGTCGCCCTTCTCGTAGTCCTGGATGGCCTGATCGCCGGGGCGATCCCAGTCCAGGTCCGACAGGTGGACCATGCCGTCGATGTCGCCCTCGAGGCCGATGAACAGACCGAATTCGGTGATGTTCTTGACCTCGCCCTCGACCTCGTGACCCGGCGGGTGGCCTTCGGCGAAGGCGTCCCAGGGGTTCTGCAGGCACTGCTTGAGGCCCAGGCTGACGCGACGCTTGATCGGGTCGACGTCCAGCACCATCACCTCGACCTCCTGAGAGGTGGAGACGATCTTGCCCGGATGGACGTTCTTCTTGGTCCAGCTCATCTCGGAGACGTGCACCAGGCCCTCGACCCCCGGCTCCAGCTCCACGAAGGCGCCGTAGTCGGTGATGTTGGTGACGCGGCCGGCGATCTTCATGCCCGACGGGTACTTGGCCTCGACGCCCTCCCACGGATCGGCCTGAAGCTGCTTCATGCCGAGCGAGATGCGGTGCGTCTCCTTGTTGATCTTGATGACCTGCACCTTCAGCGATTCGCCGATGTTGACGATCTCGCTGGGGTGGTTGACGCGCCGCCAGGCCATGTCGGTGACGTGCAGCAGGCCGTCGACGCCCCCGAGGTCCACGAACGCGCCGTAGTCGGTGATGTTCTTGACCACGCCGTCGACCGTGTCGCCTTCCTTAAGGCGGGCGACCACTTCGGCGCGCTGCTCGGCGCGGCTCTCTTCGAGAACGGCGCGGCGCGAGACGACGATGTTGCCGCGGCGGCGATCCATCTTTAGGATCTGGAACGGCTGCGGCACGCCCAGCAGCGGACCGATGTCGCGCACCGGACGCACGTCCACCTGAGAGCCGGGCAGGAACGCCACGGCGCCGCCCAGATCGACGGTGAAGCCGCCTTTGACGCGGCCGAAGATCTGGCCCTCGACGCGGGCCTCCTTCTCCTGCGCGGCTTTCTCCAGGCGGTCCCAGGCCTCTTCGCGGCGGGCCTTGTCGCGGCTCAGAACCGCTTCGCCCTTCGCGTTCTCGACGCGATCGAGATAGACCTCGATCTCATCGCCGACGTCGAGGCCTTCGTCCTCGCCGGCCTTGGCGAATTCCTTCAGGTCGATGCGGCCTTCCATCTTGAAGCCGATGTCGACGAGGGCCGAGCCGTTGTCGATGGCGAGGATCTTGCCGCGAACGACGGTGCCTTCTTCAGGCGTCGCGATCTCGAAGCTTTCCTGAAGCAGGGCTTCGAAGTCTTCCATGGTGGCGGTAGCAGCCAATGCGCAGTCTCCGGTCATGTTCGTTTTGCGGGCCGTCCGGTTGGATCCGGCGGTCTGTTGCGGATGTCGAAGCGGGAACCGTCCAAAACGCTAAGGCCCGGAGCGTCGCCCCGAGCCTGCTCGATCAGCCTTGGCGTTTCTTCATTATCGCGGTCGCCGCTTCGGCGATGGCGCGCTCTATAGTCAATTCGGTGGTGTCGAGCAAGAGCGCGTCCGGAGCGGCTCTCATCGGCGCGTCGGCTCGGCCGGCGTCGCGGGCGTCGCGCCGGCGCAGGTCCTCCAGGACCTCCTCGTAGGTGGAGCCGACCAGCTCCGCATGGCGGCGGCGCGCGCGGGTCGCATCGTCGGCGGTCACGAAGATCTTCACCTCCGCTTCGGGGCACACGACGGTTCCGATGTCGCGGCCGTCGAGCACCGCGCCGCCGGGCCGGCGGGCGAAGGCGCGCTGGAACGCCAGCAGCGCGGCGCGCACCTCGGGGATCGCCGCCACGACGGAGGCGGCCTCGCCTGCCGGGCCGTCGCGCAGGTCGGGTCGCGTCAAGTCGGCGTCGGTCAGCGACCGCGCCGCCGCCAGGGCCCGATCCGCGCTCAGATCGCCGGCCAGCCGCGCCTTGGCGCCCACCGCGCGGTAGAGCAGGCCGGTGTCGAGATGCGCGAAGCCGAAACGCTCCGCCAGCGCGCGCGCAAGCGTGCCCTTGCCGGCCGCCGCCGGCCCGTCGAGCGCCACGGTGAAGGCCGCCGCGCTCATGGCGCCGTCACGCCCGGATCGCCGCCGTCGAAGCGCGGCAGGCCCTCATCGATGTCGTAGTAGTCGCCCTTGGCGGCGCAGAAGATATGCCCCGCGATGCGCAGCCCCGTGGGCCCGTCCAGCGTGCCGGCGTGGATCGAGAGGCGCCCGCTGCCTGCCGCCTCCCAAAACAGGGAGCTGCCGCAGATGCCGCAGAACCCCCGACGCGCGTCGGCGGAGCTCTGGTACCAGCGCAGGGCGTCCGTCCCCTCGATCGCGACGTCGCCGCGCGCGGCCGACGTCGCGGCCACGAAATGGCCGGAGGTCTTGCGGCACTGCACGCAATGGCAGGCGACCACCGGCCGCAAAGGCCCGTCCACCCGGTAGCGCACCGCGCCGCAGTGACAGCCGCCGACCAGCGTCACGCCGCGTTCCGGCGCAGGAACACCGCCCCCAGATCCTCCATCAGCGCAAGGAAGCCGGGGAAGCTCGTGGCGATGGGCGACGCGTCGTCGAGCGTCACGGGCGATTTGGCGGCGAGCCCGGCGATGAGAAAGCTCATCG
>JBCBYE010000233.1:0-6544 GCA_039816075.1 Pseudomonadota bacterium
CTCGCCGGCATCGCCAACGCCTGGGAGGACCGGCTGAACACGCAACGCCGTTGGCCGCACAGCCATGCCGAGCTGATCGCCGCGTGCCGCGCCGCAGGCCAGACGCGGCCGACGCCGCTGATCCTTCGCTACGGCCCGGGCGATTACAACTGCCTGCACCAGGACGTGTACGGCGAGCTCACGTTCCCGCTGCAGGTCGTGATCCTGCTGAGCGATCCGACCGCGTTCGAAGGCGGCGCGTTCGCGCTTACCGAACAACGGCCGCGGATGCAGTCGCGGGTCGAAACGCCCAGGCTGCGGCAAGGCCGCGGTCTGGTCTTTCCGGTCAACGAGCGGCCGCGCCGCGGCGCCCGGGGGTTTTACCGCGTCAAGCAGCGGCACGGCGTCAGCCGCGTCCTCTCGGGCCGACGGATGACGCTCGGCCTCATCTTCCACGACGCGACCTGACGATGCCTGCAGTTCAACCGGCGCGAACGCGACCCCAGGGCGCCGAGACCCTGCCGGCGCGACGGCCGGATCCCCGAACCCTTGTGCGACGCCGCCCCACGCGCATGCCTAGAAGAACCGGGTGACGCGCATCACGATCACCGGGTCCGCCGACAGCGGTTCGACCAATGCGTCGCCGGATCCGTCGAAGGCTCGGCCCTCCACCTCCAGCACGGTGCGGTCGCCGATGCGCCGCTGGAACTCGATGGAGGCCTGGATCGCGCCGCTCTCATAATCGAGGATCGCGCCGCCCAGCAGCTCCGTGTCCTGCACGTCGTTCCAGGTCAGGCGTGCGCCGGCGAAGACGTCGCTGCCGAACAGGGGCTCGGCGGAGCGTCCGCGGCCTCGCGTGTCGTGCAGATGCTCGGCGATCACGCCGAGGTCGAGGCCCGTCGCCGCCATGTCGAAGAACGTGTATTCGAAACCGGCAGCCGAGGCGGTGAAGCCCTCCGACGCCGCCGCGCCCGCCACCGCTTCGAGCTTCAGGAGCCACGGGCCGGTGGTGTACTGGGCGTCGAGGCCGCCCTGCGCAAGCTCCGTATAGAACGGCGTCAACCGGCCCGATGCGGGGTCGAATTCCAGCGTCGGCGCGCGGCTCGTCCCGTAGAAGGCATGCAGGCCCAGATCGAGATCGTCGATGCGGGTTTCGTAGCGCAGCGCCGCGTCCCCGGCCCATGCGCCGCCGCCGCGGTCGAACGCCGCGCGGCCTCCGGCGACGACGGGATCGGGGCGCAGCCGGCCGTCCTCGCCCGGAAACGCGCGCTCGCGGAAGTAGGGCAGGTAGAAGACATCCACGCTCCCCGCCTCGCCGCGCCAGTTGAGGCGCAGCATGGGCTGACCCAGCTTCTCGTCTCCGTCGACATCCTCCAGCAGATCGATCTGGTTGACGACGTCGACGGGATTATGCGCCTCCGCCACGCCCCAGAAGACCGTCGAGGCGCCGATCAGAACCTCCCAGTCGCCGAAGGCGTACGAGAGATTGGCCTCGCGAGCGTCGAAATAGGTCCGCTGCGGATCCGCGCCGTCGAGCCGCAGATAGGGCTCGAACAGCGCGCGGGCGTCGCGGTCTTCGGACCTCCAGGACGCCTCGCCGGTCAGAACGAGGCTGGGCTGCAGATGTTCCAGCTGACCGTCGAACTGCGGATCGTCGGGAAACAGCCGCAGCTCCGCCTTCGCTTCGGGCCGAAGGACGACCTCGTCGAGGATCGACTGGCCGGCGGCCGGGGCGGCGGCCGTCGCGGCCGCCCCGGCCAGCGCGAACGCGCGCATCGTCATCTGCGCGCTCAGAGCCGCTCGAGCGCGGCGGGCTCGAAGTCCCGCCGGTCGAGATCGACGCCGAAGCGGAACTCGCCCGCCTCGAGCACCGTGGTCTTGCCGGTCAGATGATTGGTCATCACCTGTCGGTGCGGACGCAGCCAGCCGCCGGGATATTCGCGGTAATCCAGCAGATCGAGGGTCTTGAGAAGCTGCCCGCCCCGGTCGAAGAACTCGATCTTGCGTGACTGGAAGGTCTGGGTGTCGAAAAAGCAGTGCAGCTTGGAATAGCCGGAGCGTTCGTAGCGCGGCACGCACTCGACCACGTCCATCTCCATCCCGTCGACCTTGCGCGTTTCGAGGTAGGTGTAGTCGAACTTGCCGAGCTCGTTGGCCGTCAGGTCCTCGAAGGCGAACTCGCTGCCCACGAAGGGACCGGACTTGTTGGCCGAAGAGATGCGCTTGGTCCGCCGCAGCGCCGGCAGGTAGAGCCATTGATCGTCCGCATCGAGGATCCTGGCATGCGACAGCAGCGCCGTGCCCTCCACGTCCGGGGGCGAGAAGAACTGCGTGAGGGAGCGGTCGCCCAGCCCCTCGCGCTCCACCTCGAACGTGTCGATGCGCATCTGGCGCGTGGTGGTGCGGCCCGACGGGTCCGACAGCGTCATGGTCAGATCGACGCTGGAGGTGCCGAAACCGCGGTTGGTGGCGTCGGAGCGGGCGACGATGTCATGGCCCTTGCCGCCGTCCGCGACCGCGGAGGAAGGGGTCAGAAGCGCCCCGGCGAGCAGGGCGGCGGCGCCGAGCGCGGCGGAGGCGCGGTGGAGAACGGTCATCTTGCAGGTCCTTGCAGGGGTGAGGTTGGAAACGAAGAGCGACGGCGCAGGGGTCACGCGACCTGCGCCCCGGGTTCCGGCCGCCGGGCCCGCCGGTCGAAGACCAGCAGAAGGCCCGGCAGCAGAAGCAGGTTGGCCGCCATGGCCAGCACCACGGCGAGCGCGGTGAGCAGGCCCAGATCGGCGTTCAGCTTGAAGGCGGAGAAGGCGAGCACCGCGAAGCCCGAGGCGAGGATCACCGTCGTCGCGAAGATCGCCGAGCCGGCCGTGCGGAAGGTGAAGCGCACCGCGTCGGCCACGTCGCCCTCCCGCCGCGCCCGCAGGTATTTGGCGAGCACATGCACCGTGAAATCGACCACGAGCCCCACCGCCACCGCGCCCACGGCGGCGACGGAGAAGCCGACCTGCCCCACGGCCAGCGCCCAGATCCCGAACGTCGCCAGGATCGGCAGCGCGTTCTGCACCACGCTCAGCAGGCCCACGGTCAGCGACCGGAACGCGATCGCCAGGATCACGAAGATCGCGCCCACCAGGATCAGCGCGCCCTCGAAGCTCGCCTCGATGTTGCGCTGCGCGACGAAGGCGAAGAGGACCTTGGAGCCCGTCGCTTCGAAGCCGTAGCCGTTGCCGTTCTGCGCGAACCACGCCTCGGCCCGCTGCAGGAACGCCTTGGTCTCCTCGGTGGAGAGGTCGCGCATCGTCGCGGTGACGCGGGTGGAGCGACGATCGATGTCGACGCGGTCGTTGAGATCGAGCCCGCGCGGCAGCGACAGCTCGTAGACCAGCAGGTACTGGCCGGCGAGCTGCCGGTCCTCCGGCATGGCGAAGAACGCGGGGTCGTCGCCGTTGAGGTTGTAGTTCAGGCGCTTCATCACGTCCGACAGGGCGTAGACATGGGCGACGCTCTCGCCCTCTTCGGCGCGCAGCCAGGCGGCGAAGGCGTCGACCGTGCGAAGAAAGGCCGGCTCCGTCACCGCGCCCGGCGCGCCCGGATCGAGGATGAACTCCACCTGATCGGAGCCGAAATAGGGGTCCGCGGCGTCGATCGCCTGACGGAACTCCAGGCTGGGATCGAAGTAGCCGGACCACTGGTCGTTGAGCTCGATGCTGGGAAGCAGAACCGTCAGGCCCGCCATCGCGGCGAAGACCGCGGCGGCGATCTTGCGCGGGTGCGCGATGACCGCCTCCGCGACGCGGACGGACGGCGACGCCTCCGCCCGCTCGGGACCGAATCTGAGCGGAAGGACGGACAGCAGCGCCGGCAGAAACGTGACCGACAGCAGCCACGCGGCGGCGATGCCGGCGGCGGACATGTTGCCCAGATGGTGGAACGGGGGGCTGTCCGAGGCGTTGAGCGCCAGGAACCCGGCGACGGTGGTCAGCGAGGTGATGAAGATGGGGGCGAAGTTCAGCGCCGTGGCCTCGATGACGGCCTCGCGCTTGGCCAGCCCGTCCGCCATCTTCGTGCGCACGCCGGCGACCAGATGGATGGCGTCCGCCACCGCGATGGTGAGGATGATGATGGGCGCCGACAGCGAGATCGGGGTCAGCAGGACGCCCGTCCAGCCGCCCGCGCCCATGCCCACGAGCGTCGCGAGCGCGATGACCAGAAGGCCGGCCGCGACCGCGCTGAGCGAGCGCATGACGAGGGCCATGACCAGCAGCACGATGCCGTAGACCGCCGGGATCAGCGTGGCGCTGTCGCGCAGGCCCGCCTCCTCGAACGCCGCCGAGAGGCTGGCGACGCCGGTCATGTGGATCTCAAGCCCCGGATGGGCGGCCTGCACCTGGGCCCGGATGTCGCGCGCCGCCTGCTTGGCCAGACTGGCGATGTTCGGCACGTCCGCGGGGAACTGCACGATGGCGTTCACCACCGTCGCCTCGCCGCCGGGGGAGACGACGAAGCCGTCGATCAGCGGTTCGGCCTTGGCGATCGCCTCGATGCGGGCCACGTCCGCGTCGCCCAGCGCCGCGGGATCGTCCACCAGCGGCTCGACGATCAGATCGTCGCCTTGCCCGCGTGTGTGCTGGAAGTTCGTCAGACTGTCGACGCGGGAGACGTAGGGCAGCCGCCAGGCCGCTTCGGTCAGCGCATGAACGGCGGCCAGCGCGTCCTGCGTGAACACCGTTCCGCCTTCGGGGATCACGACGAAGGCCAGGTTGTCGGCCTTGCCGAAGCGCCCCTGCGCGGTCTCGTTGGCGATGAAATCCGGGTTCGCCTCGCCGAAGAACACGCGGTAGTCGCCTGCGAAGCGCAGGGTCGACGCCCCGTAGGAGATCGCGACGCAGGCGAGCACGACCGCGGGCAAAAGCGCCCATCTCCAGCGCAGGCTCCAGCCCGCGACCCGGCGGCCGAGCGCCTCGGAGAAGGTTTCATGGGTCATGGCGCGCTCCTGGCGGTCGAGTTGATACGATACCGGGCCGTATCTAGCGAGCCCCCCTTGCACGGCAAGCGCCCAGCGCACATTTTCCGCGATGTCAGGAGGACGGCATGAGCGACGGCCCAGAGGACGAGCCCCGCACGGTCACCGAAACGCGGATCATCGAAGCGGCCAAGACGCTCTTCGCGGAGCGGGGCTTTTCAACCGTTTCGACCGACCTGCTGTGCCGAGAGGCGCGGGTGTCGAAGACCTCGATCTACAAGTACTTCGAGAACATGCAGGGCGTTCTGGCCGCGGTGGTGCGGGACGAGGGCGAGATCTTCGACCTATACCGAGAGCCCGTCATCGAAACCCGCGAGGACTTCGCGCAGGCCCTCACCGACTACGGCGTGCGCCTGCTCACCCTGCTCAACAACCGGTTCTGCATCCAGCTCGACCGAATGATGCACGAGGAATCCCGCGACAATCCCGAGGTCGCCCGCACCTTCTTCGACCGCGCCTATGGGCAAAGCCGCGCCGACGTCGGCAAGATGATCCGCAAGGCGGAGGCGCAGGGCATCCTGGACCACGTCGGCGACCCGATCCAGACCGCGGAGGATCTGATCTCCCTCTGGGAGGGGTTTCGCTTCATCGAGGCGCGCCTCGGCCTTGTGGATACGCCGTTTCCGCAGCCGCTGCCGCATGTCGAACGCTGCCTGCGGATCATTCTGCCCGGCCTCTGGGACCTCGACGCCGGGCCGCCGATCTCAAGCCGCGGCTGATCGGCGGATCCTCGATACCGAAGCGCCTTCGTCCTTCGCCCCTGCCCGGCGCCGCGAGGGCGGCGAACCCGGATGGCGCCGCGAGGGCGGCGGGCCCGGAGGGCGCCGGGAGGGCGGCGGGCCCGGAGGGCGCCGAGCTGAACGGCAAGGGCCGGATGTCTGGGAATTTCGGCCTGCGCGCCGCCGCCGGCCGCCTGGCGCACCGCGAAGCGCATTCCCAAGTAAACAAGGCCGTTTCGTCCCTATAGTTACCGGCAGGTGCCTAATTGACCGAAGGGGCCCGCGCGAAATAGCTGAGCGAACCCTCTCGAAATCAGGTTTGGAACCGCTCATGCACACGCGCCTGCCCTGCCCCGACCGACGCGCTCTTCTCATCGCCGCCGCGGCGGCCGCCGGGTCCCTGGCGGCGCCCGCCTTGGCGCGTCCCGCCTCGCTGCGGACGACGGAGTGGGTCTCCGACGCCGGGCCGCTGCTGGTCCGATCGGCGATCATCGAGGGGCCGGCCTCGCTGGGGCTGGTCGACACGCAGTTCACGCTCTCCAACACCATGCGGTTGATCGCCGACCTGAAGGAGCGCGGCAAGCCGCTGGCCTGGGTCTACGTCACGCATCCGCATCTCGACCATTTCAACGGCGCCGCGCTGATCCGCGCCGCCTTTCCCGAGGCCCGGTTCTTCGCCCGCGCCGACGCGATCCCGCTGTTCCAGCCCATGGTCGACACGCGTCAGGCGAGCCTCGGGGGCGCCGCGCCCGGGGGCGCCGCCAACCTGCCGGCCGCCGCCCCCGACGTCTTCGAGGGCGTCTCGGCAGAGGGCCTCATGCTCGAC
>JBCBYE010000256.1:0-6277 GCA_039816075.1 Pseudomonadota bacterium
AGCGGATCGGCTCGGCGACGATGTCGAGCACGCGCATCCGGGCGTTCAGGCTCGAATACGGGTCCTGAAAGATCATCTGCAGCGCCCGGCGCGCCTCCACCGCCCGCGGATCCTTGGGCGCCGTGCTCACGTCCTGCCCCATCAGCCGCACCACGCCGCCATCGGGCCGATACAGCCCCGCGATGATCCGCGCCACCGTGGACTTGCCGGACCCCGACTCCCCCACCAGGCCGAACGTCTCGCCCTCGCGGATCTCGAAGCCGACCTCGTCCACCGCCTTCAGCATCTTGCGGTTCTTGCGCAGGAAGGCCTTTTCCAGCGTGAAGCTCAGGTTCAGCCCATCCGCCTGCACCGCCACGCCGCCCGGCGCGGCGCCCACCTTGGCCGCGGCGCCCAGCCAGTGGCTGCGCACGTCGATGCGCCGCGCCGCGACGCCGCCGCCCTCGATGTAGTCGACGCTGGCGAAACGGTGCAGCCGCCGATCCGCCCGCGGCACCGCGGCGATCAGGCTCTTGGTGTAGTCGTGGCGGGGCGCGCCCAGCACCTGGTCCACCTCGCCGGTCTCCACCACCTCGCCGCGATACATCACGCAGACGCGGTCGGCGATGTTGGCGATCACCCCGATGTCGTGGGTGACGATGATGACCCCGAGGTTCTTCTCCCGGCACAGGTCCTTGATCAGGTCGAGGATCTGCGCCTGGATCGACACGTCCAGCGCCGTGGTGGGCTCGTCCGCCAGCAGCAGATCGGGCTCTCCCGCCAGCGCCAGCGCGATCACCACGCGCTGCCGCATCCCGCCCGAAAACTGGTGCGGATAGGCCTTCAGGCGGCTGTCGGCCTCGGTGATCCCGACGCTCTCCAGCAGCTCCTTCGCGCGCGCCCGCGCCGCCTCCTCGCGCAGGCCGAGGCATTTCTGGATGGTCTCCACCAGCTGCTCGCCCACGGTCAGCAGCGGGTTCAGCGAGGTCTGCGGGTCCTGAAAGATCATGCCGATCTTGTCGCCGCGGATGCGCCGCATCTCGTCTTCGGAGCGGCCGCGCAGGCTCTCGCCCTGGAACTCGATGCGCCCGCCGGCGACGCGGCCCGGCGGCTCCAGCAGGTCGATGATGGCGTTGCCGATGGTGCTCTTGCCCGCGCCGGACTCGCCCACCAGGCCCAGAACCTCGCCGCGCTTGACCTGAAGCTTCACGCCCCGCGCCGCCTTCACCAGGCCGCGGCGCGTGGGAAACTCCACGTCCAGCCCGTCGATCTCCAGAAGCTCGCTCATCTCATCGTCCCCAATCGGGGCGCAGGCTGGCGGGCGGGCCGGCGCCGAAGGCGCTCGGGGCGTCCGACAGCGCGCCCCTCAGCGCAGTTTCGGGTTCAGCGCGTCGCGCATCCAGTCGCCCAGCAGATTGACGGCGAAGACCAGCACCACCAGCGCGATCGCCGGAAAGAACGTGATCCACCACAGGCCCGAAAACAGGTATTCGTTCCCCACCCGGATCAGCGTGCCGAGCGACGGCGTTGTCGGCGGAATGCCCTGGCCCAGAAAGCTCAGCGTCGCCTCCGCGATGATCGCCAGCGCCAGGCCGATGGTGGCCAGCACCAGCACCGGGCGCATCACGTTGGGCAGCACGTGGCGCATCATGATCAGCCAGCTCGGCAGGCCGATCACCCTTGCGGCCATGACGTATTCCTTCTGGCTCTCCACCAGCGTCGCGCCGCGGACCACGCGCGCGAATTGCGGCCAGTCCGTCAAACCGATGGCCAGGATCACCACATAGATCGCCAGCTCGTCCCGCGCCTCCGGCGGCAGGGCCGACCGCGCGATGCCGTTGATCAGGATCGCCAGCAGAATGCCCGGAATGGTCAGCTGCACGTCCGCCACGCGCATGATCGCCGCATCCGCCGCGCCGCCGAAATACCCCGCGATCACGCCCAGCATCACGCCCAGGACCATGCCCAGGCACACCGCCGCCAGCCCCACGATGATGCTCAGCCGACCCCCGTAGAGGATGGTCGACAGCATGTCGCGTCCCTGGTTGTCGGTGCCCAGCACGTATTGCGCCTGCCCGCCCTCGGCCCAGGCCGGCGGCAGCTTGCCGTCCCACAGGCTGATCTGGCTGGGATCGAACGGGTCGAACGGCGCGATCAGCGGCGCGGCGAAGCTCGCCGCGATGACCCCGAAGGTCACCAGCGCCGCGATCATCGCGGTGGGAGAGCGGAAGAAGCTCCACGCGATGTCGTTGTCGATCATCCGCTTCCAGAACCCCGGCGGCGCCTCCTGCGCCAGGGGCGGCGGGGCGGCGGCGGCGGGCAAGGCGGCGGCCGTGATCTCGGCCTCGGTCGCGTCGGTCATGGCGCCCTCCTCAGGCCGTGCCGATCCGGATGCGCGGATCGATGGTCACATACAGCAGATCGACGACCAGGTTGATCGTCACGAAGACCAGCGCGACGAAGCACAGATACGCGCTCATGATCGGAATATCGACGAAGTCCACCGCCTGGATGAACATCAGCCCCGTGCCGGGCCACTGGAACACCGTCTCGGTGATGACCGAGAACGCGATCAGGTTGCCGATGTTGATGCCGATGATCGTGATCACCGGCACCAGCGTGTTCTTCAGCGCATGGCCGAAATTGATCGCGCGCTCCGCCAGGCCCCGCGCGCGGGCGAACTTGATGAAGTCGGTGCGCATGACCTCCATCATCTCCGCCCGCACCAGGCGCAGGATCATCGTGGCCTGAAACAGGCTCAGCGTGATCGCCGGCAGCAGCAGCGACCGCCAGCCGTCCAGCGTCAGGAACGACGTGGTCCACAGACCGATATCCACCGTCCCCTCGCGGCCGAAGCTGGGCAGAACCCGCAGGTTCACCGCAAAGACGTAGATCAGCCCGATGCCGATGATGAAGGTCGGCAGGCTCACCCCCACCAGCGATCCGCTCAGCAGGCTCCGGCTCACCCAGGAATTGCGGTGAATGCCCGTATAGACCCCCGCCGCGATGCCGAAACCCGTGGCGAAGATCGCGCTCACCAGCACCAGCTCCAGCGTGGCGGGCACCTTCTCCAGGATCAGCTCGTCCACCGGCCGCTTGATGCGATAGCTGTTGCCGAACTCGAACTGCACCGCGTTGCTCAGGAACCGCGCGTACTGCACGGGGATCGAGTCGTTCAGGCCCAGCTCCTCGCGGATCTGCTCGCGCCGCTCGCGCGTCGCGTCCTGGCCGACCATGTTGTTGACCGGATCGCCGACGAAGTTGAACAGGCTGAAGCTGACGGCGCTGACCACCAGCATCACGATCAGGCTCTGAAACAGGCGCCGGGTGATGAAACCGAACATGTCCGCTGGGCTCCGTCAGGTCTGCGCGGGGGCGCGGGCGCGGCCCCGAAAATCGAAAACGGCCGCGGCGAAGCGCAAGCCCGCCGCGGCCGGAGATGTCGCGGCGCCGGTCGCCCGGCGCCGCGCGGCGATCACTCGCTCATCACGATGAAGCGCGGACGCAGCGCGTCGTCCGCCGCGATCGGCTCGTCCACCTTGTCGCTCATCGCATGGGCGATGACCTGATGGTGCAGCGGAATGTACGGCTTCTCGTCGCGGATGATCTCCCAGGCTTCCAGGATCATCGCCGTGCGCGCATCGATGTCGGTCTCCACGGCGATGGCCGCGGTGATCTCGTTGACGCGCGCGTTGTCGTAGCCCGTGGCGTTCCACGAGCCCTCGGCGTCCAGCAGGTACGAGAACACGTAGTGGCTGTCGAGCGTCGGCACGCCCCAGCCCAGCATGTAGAAATCCGAGGTCCGCTGCTGGATCTTGGGGAAATGCTGCGCCTTGGGGATCGCCTCCAGGTTCACCGTCACGCCGATCTTGGCGAGCATCGCCACGGCGGCCTGACAGATCTTCTCATCGTTGTTGTAGCGGTTGTTGGGGCAGTCCAGCTGCACCTCGAACCCGTCCGCGTAGCCCGCCTCTTCCATCAGCGACTTGGCGCGCTCCAGGTCGAAGCCGAACTGCACGTCGTTCTCGGGCGTGTTGCCCAGAACGCCCGGCGGCGTGATCATCGCGGTGGGGAAGCTCAGCCCCTCCATCACGACGCGCTGGATGGCGTCCTTGTCGATGGCCAGGTTGAAGGCCTCGCGCACGCGAACGTCCTTGAACGGGTTGCCCTCGACCGAGCTGTTGCGCAGCTGTTCGACGCCCTGATCCATGCCGAGGAAGATCGAGCGGATCTGGCTCACCGTCGCCACCTTCAGACCGTCCGCGCTCTCGATGCGCTTGAGGTCCTGCAGGGGCGGGTCGAGCACGAAGTCCACCTCGCCCGACAGCAGCGCGGCGACGCGGGTCGCGGCGTTGCCGATGGGCCGGTACTCGATGCGCTGGATGTTGCCCGGATGGCTGTCCCAGCCCCACCAGTCGGCGTTGCGGTCCATCGTGGTCAGCTCGTCCGGCGCGCGGCCGTCGAGGATGTAGGGACCCGTGCCGTTGGCGTTGCGCACGGCATAGGTCTCTTCCTTGCCGGCGAAATCCTGCGGCGCCACGACGTTGTTCGTCTCGGCCCAGGTCTTGTCAATCATGAAGACGGAGGTCAGCTGGTTCGGCAGGATCGGGTTCGGCCCGTCGGTGACCAGGATCACCTCATGGGGGCCCACCACCTGCACTTCGGTGATGGAGGCGACCTGCTCCTTCCAGTCCGAGGTCGGCGCGTTGGCGCGCTCGAAGCTGAACACCACGTCCTCGGCGGTGAAATCGCTGCCGTCGTGGAACTTCACGTCCTCGCGCAGCTTGAACCGCCAGCCGCCCTCGACCGGCTCCCACTCCGTGGCGAGCTCGGGCACCAGCTCCAGCGCCGGATCGCGCGACACCAGGCTCTCATAGATCTGGCCGGTCAGCGCGATGGTCGGGCCTTCGTTCTGGGCGTGCGGGTCCATGGTCAGGGCGTCGCCCTGGCTGGTCCAGCGGAACGTCTGGGCGGAGGCGGGGGCCGCCAGGACGGCGAGCACCGTCAGCGACGCGCCCCAGCGTACGAACTTGTTCATCGAACCTCTCCTGTTCGGTTGCCTTGCGGCTCCGCCGGCCGCCGCTATCCGCGCGGCCGGCGCCGCGCCCGCCGAGGTTTCATCCTGCGACTCCCTCGATCGGGCGGACAGCGCAAGGCTATGCGGCGGGCGCCGGCCCTTCAAGGCCCGATCCTTGGGCGCCGCAGCGTCGTCGCCTCGTTTCAAGGCGCCTTCACGGGAACGGGAGCCCGCGCCCCGGGCGCCGCCCCCCCGCGCGCGCGGCCCCAGCCGACGCCGCCGCCTCAGCGCCCCTCGCCGTCCAGCCGCGCCTCGATCGCCTTCAGCCGCTCCAGCACCTCGTCGCGATAGGCGTCGGTCCGGGCCACGTCCTCTTCATGGTGGGCGTCCTGCATCGAATTCACGATCAGGCCGACCAGCAGGTTCACCACCGCGAAGGTCGTCACCATGATGAACGGCACGAAGAACGCCCAGGCCCAGGGATGCACCTCCATCACCGGGCGCACGATGCCCATGGACCAGCTTTCCAGCGTCATGATCTGGAACAGCGAATAGGCCGACCGGCCCAGCCCCCCGAACCATTGCGGAAACTCCGGCCCGAACAGCTTCGTCGCCATCACCGCGCCGATGTAGAAGATGATGCCCATCAGCAGGAACACGCTCGCCATGCCCGGCAGCGCCTCGATGAACCCCTCCACCACCCGGCGCAGCCGCGGCGCGACCGAGATCACGCGAAGCAGCCGAAGCACCCGCAGCGCCCTCAGCACGCTCAGCGCCCCGCCGCCCGGCGCCAGCGCCACGGCGACCACCGCGAAATCGAACAGGTTCCACGCCTTGGCGAAGAACCGCGGGCCCTGCGCGATCAGCTTCAGCGCCAGTTCCGCCACGAAGATCGCCAGGCACAGCGCGTCCACGGCGCCCAGAACCCCGCCCGCCGCCGCCATGGCCAGGGGCGAGGTCTCCAGCCCCAGCGTCAGGGCGTTGAGCAGGATCACGCCCATGATCGCCCCGCGCACCCGCGGCGTCTCCATCCAGGCGTCGAGGCGGGCGCGCATGTCGGCGAGGGTCATGCCGGGCATCTCCTGCGGCAGGGTCGAACCGCCGCGCATGTGCCCCCGCCCGCGCCCCGGGGCAAGGGCCTCGGCCCGCCGTCGCCATCGCCGTCGTCGTGGCCGCGCGCAGGCGCGGTCGCCGCGGCCGCGCGCGGACGCCGTCGCCGCGGTCGCGAACCCGATCCGGGGCGCGATCCGGGGCGCGCCGCGCCGGGGCGCGATCCGGGGC